>NZ_KV786513.1:0-10751 GCF_001806955.1 Burkholderia sp. HMSC10F09 | reverse complement strand
CTCGCTGATTCCGTCGCCGCTGCTCGAACAGCTCACCGCGAGCGAATACGCGCAGATCGTGCAGACGGCCGCCGACGAGAAACGGCTGCTGCCCGCCAGCCAGCCGCGGATGAAACGCCTGCACGCGATCGTCGCGAAACTCGCGCCGTACTCGGTCAAATGGAACGATCGCGTGAAGGGCTGGACGTGGGACGTCAACGCGATCCGCTCGCGCGACATCCGCCTGACGTGCCTGCCGGGCGGCAAGATCCTCGTGTATACGGGCCTGCTCGATCGCGTGCGCCTGAACGACGACGAGCTCGGCGTGCTGATCGCACACGGCATCGCGCACGCGCTGCGCGAACATGCGCGCAGCAACTTCGGCGCAACGTCGCAGACGTCGCTGCGCGCGGCGACGCTGCCGCCGCTGTTCGGCGTCGGCGATCCGCTGCCGCAATCGCTGCATCTCGGCGAACGTCTGCAGACGCTGCGCTACGATCCGACCGACGAGACCGAGGCCGACGTGATCGGCGGCGACATCGCCGCGCGTGCCGGCTTCGATCCGCGCGCGGCGATCACGCTGTGGGACAAGCTCGCGGCCGCCACGCGCGCGAACAAGGCGGCCGGCTTCATCTATACGCATCCGTACGGCGCATCGCGCCGCCAGGATCTGCTGAACCGGCTGCCGGACCTGATGCCGCTCTACGCGAAGGCGATCGGCAAGCGCGTCGATGCGCTGCCCGACTACGCGGGCATCAGCGCGCAGCGGCGCAAGGTCGTGCGGCGCTGAGCGGCGCGCGCGCCTATCGCTGCGCCGCAGTAGCCGCGGCGGCCACGCGCTCGCTGCTCTCGCGCATCGCGCGCACCTCGTCGCCGGGGCTGCGCCCGAACAGCCGCTTGAACTCGCGGCTGAACTGCGACGCACTCGCATAGCCGACGCGCGCGGCCGCGGCGCCCGCCCCCAGACCGTTCTGCACCATCATCAGCCGCGCCTGATGCAGCCGCGCGGTCTTCACGTACTGCATCGGCGACGTCGCCGTCACGTGCTTGAACTGCGCATGGAATACCGCGAGGCTCATTCCGGCCTCGCGAGCCAGCGTCTCGACGTCGAGGTCGGCCCGCAGGTCCGCATGAATGCGCCGCAGCGCCTTCGCGATCCGGCCGAAATGATGCTGCTGGACGAGCGCCGCGCGAATCGCGTCGCCCTGCGCGCCGGTCAGCACGCGATACGCGATCTCGCGCATGATCGACGGCCCGAGCACGCGCGTGTCGTGCGGCGACGCGAGCGTCTCGAGCAGCCGCAGCACCGCGTCCGCGAGCGGCGCGTCGAGCGGCGTCGAATAGACGCCGTGCGGTTCGCTGACGGCCGCGCCGAGCGTCTCGTCGAGCAGGATCGCCAGCTCGGCGATCACGGCGAGATCGACGCGGATCGAGATCGCGAGGAACGGCTCGTCGGCGCTCGCATGCGTCTCGCATTCGAACGGCAGCGGCACCGACAGCACGAGGTACTGCTGCGCGTCGTACACGAACGAGCGCTCGCCGAGATAACCGAACTTGCGGCCCTGACAGACGACGACGATGCTCGGCTCGTAGAGCACCGGCAAGCGCGGCGCCGGACGGCTCACGCGGATGAAGCGCACGCCGTCGATCGCGGCCGGCGTGTCGCCCTCGTTCGGCGCGAGACGCGTATGCAGCTCGATCATGCGGCGCCGCACGCGGTCGGCCGAATCGGCAAAAAGGGGCTGGAAACTCATCGGCAAGTTCCTGTGCTGCAAGAGAATCTGGCTCGCAATTTAGCACCGTGTCAGCGTTTCGACGGCCTTTCGCGAGAAATTCAAGAGGAATAGGCAAAGGTTCGAGACGTTCGTGTATTTCATCGCGGCGCCGCGCTCCTTACGATGGGGACCTGTCTCGCCGCGTCGCCACACCGCGCGGCGTGCCGTCCGTTTTGCCGGATGTTTAACCGGACAAGGAGCCTTACGCATGAGCACCACCTATGCCTACGCGGCGACCGACGCGCAATCGCCGCTCGCCCCGTTCGAATTCCAGCGTCGCGCGCTGCGCGACCTCGACGTGCAGATCGAGATTCTCTACTGCGGCGTCTGCCATTCCGACCTCCATCAGGCGCGCAACGAATGGCGCAACACCATCTATCCGGTCGTGCCGGGCCACGAAATCGTCGGGCGCGTGACCGCAACCGGGCCGCAGGTCTCGCGCTTCAAGGTCGGCGAGCTGGTCGGCGTCGGCTGTCTCGTCGATTCGTGCCGCACCTGCGCGAGCTGCGCGGAAGGCCTCGAGCAGTATTGCGAAAACGGCTTCGTCGGCACCTACAACGGCCAGGATCGCGTGACGGGCGACATCACGTACGGCGGCTATTCGACGCAGATCGTCGTCGACGAAGCATTCGTGCTGCGCGTGCCCGACACGCTCGACGCGGCCGGTGCCGCGCCGCTGCTCTGCGCGGGGATCACCACGTATTCGCCGCTGCGTCAGTGGAACGTCGGGCCCGGCAAGAAGGTCGGGATCGTGGGCCTCGGCGGGCTCGGTCACATGGGCGTGAAGCTCGCGCGCGCGATGGGTGCGCACGTCGTGCTGTTCACGACGTCGCCGTCGAAGATCGAGGACGGCAAGCGGCTCGGCGCGCATGAAGTCGTCGTGTCGAAGGACGAAGCGCAGATGAACGCGCACCTGAACAGCTTCGACTTCATCCTCAACACGGTCGCCGCGCAGCACGACCTGAATCCGTTCCTGCATCTGCTCAAGCGCGACGGCACGATGACGCTCGTCGGCGCGCCCGAGCACGATCACCCGTCGCCGCAGGTGTTCAACCTGATCTTCAAGCGCCGCCGCCTCGCCGGCTCGCTGATCGGCGGAATCGCGGAGACGCAGGAAATGCTCGACTTCTGCGCGCAGCACGGCATCACGTCCGACATCGAGATCATTCCGATGCAGGAGATCAACGCTGCGTACGAGCGGATGCTGAAGAGCGACGTGAAGTACCGGTTCGTGATCGACATGGCGTCGATCAAGCAGTAAGCCGCGCCGCCGAAACGAAACGGGCCGCATGTGCGACATGCGGCCCGTTGTTTCGTTTCTACGAGGCGGCGTGATCGAGCGCGCGCCGCATGGCGCGAGCCGTCATGCGTAGTCGTAATCCACCGTCAGCGGCGCGTGGTCGCTGAACTTGATGTCCTTGAAGATCGACGTGCTTTTCGCGGTCGCCGCCACGCCCGGCGTCGCGATCTGGTAATCGATCCGCCACCCGACGTTCTTCGCATACGCCTGTCCGCGGTTGCTCCACCACGTGTACTGCTCGGGCCGCGGATCGAGCGTGCGGAACACGTCGACGTAGCCGACGTCGTCGAACAGCTTCGAGAGCCACGCGCGCTCTTCGGGCAGGCAACCGGAGTTCTTCTGGTTGCTCTTCCAGTTCTTGATGTCGATCTCCTTGTGGACGATGTTCACGTCGCCGCAGAGGATCACCTCGCGCGTCTTCTTCAGCGCCGCGAGATGCGGCATGAATTCGTCCATGAAGCGGTACTTCGCCTGCTGGCGCTCGTCGCCGCTCGAGCCGGACGGCACGTACACCGACACGACCGACAGCTTGCCGTAGCGCGCCTCGACGTAACGCCCTTCCGGATCGAATTCGCTGCTGCCGAAGCCGATGATCACGTCGTCGGGCTCGCGGCGGCTGTACAGGCCCGCGCCGCTGTAGCCCTTCTTCGCGGCATGGTGGAAATAGCTCTTCAGGCCGTGCGGCGCGACGAATTCGGCCGGCAGATCGTCGGCCGACACCTTGATTTCCTGCACGCAGACGCAATCGGCGTTCTGTTCGCCGAGCCAGTCGAAGAAGCCCTTCTTCGCGGCCGAGCGGATGCCGTTCAGGTTGGCGGTAATGACACGCATCATGTCGAGTTCCGTTTCAGTTCAGTATTCGAGGTAGCGGTTCAGCGGACCTTCACGCCGTCGAGCTCCGGCTTCGGCGGCGGGAATTCCAGCTTCATGTCCGTCATCGTGCGCAGCAGCAGCTCGGCGATCATCACGTTGCGATGCGTCTTCGAGTTCGCCGGAATCACGTACCACGGCGCATGCTCGACCGACGTCGCCGCGAGCGCGTCGCGGTACGCGTCCTGGTATGCATCCCAGTGCTTGCGCGCGTCGAGATCGGCGATGTCGAACTTCCAGTGCTTGGTCGGATCGTCGATGCGCGCCTGCAGCCGTTCGCGCTGCTCGTCCTTCGAGATGTACAGGAAGCATTTGACGATCGTCGTGCCGTTCTCCGCGAGCATCGTCTCGAAATCGCGGATCTGCCGGTAGCGGCGCTCGCATGCCTTGTCGTCGATCGTGCCGAGCACGCGCGGCACCAGCACGTCCTCGTAATGGCTGCGGTTGAAAATGGCGAGCTCGCCCGCGGCCGGCACCTGCGCGTGCACGCGCCACAGGAAGTCGTGCGCGGCCTCGATCGGCGTCGGCGCCTTGAACGGCACGATGCGCAGCCCGAGCGGATCGACGTCGCGGAACACCGCACGCACGGTGCCGTCCTTGCCGCTCGTGTCCATCCCCTGCAGCACGAGCAGCACGCGCTTTTTCTGCTGCGTGTGCAGCCGCTCCTGCTGCACGTCGAGCTCGGTCGATACGATCGACAGCCGTTCGCGGTCGGCATCCTTCGAGCCCGACGAAAACGGCTTCGCCGACGGATCGAACGCGTCGAGCCTGAATGCGGCGCCATCCTTGCCGTGCTTGAAGTACGGCACGCGGAAATCGTCGAGCGACGGTTGTTTCGCCATTCGTTCCTCCTTGTACGACGCGGCGCGCGGGCGCTCGCATCGAAACGCGACGGGCCGCGCCGAACAGGTTCGGCAGCGGCCCGTCGTCAGGCGCGGTTCAGGCGCGCGGTCATGTTCAGCCGAGCTTCTTCTTCAGCAGTTCGTTGACCTGCTGCGGATTGGCCTTGCCCTTGGTCGCCTTCATCGCCTGGCCGATCAGCGCGTTGAACGCCTTTTCCTTGCCCGCGCGGAATTCCTCGACCGACTTCGCATTCGCCGCGAGCACCTCGTCGATGATCGCCTCGAGCGCGCCGGTGTCGGAGATCTGCTTCAGGCCCTTCGCGTCGATGATGCGATCGGCCGCACCGTCGTCGCTCGCCTTCTCTTCCCACATCGTCGCGAACACTTCCTTCGCGATCTTGTTCGAGATCGTCCCGTCGGCGATACGCTGCAGCAGCAGCGCGAGCTGCGCGGCCGACACCGGAATCGCGTCGATGTCGATGCCGTCGCGGTTCAGCTGCGACGACACGTCGCCCATCAGCCAGTTCGCGGCGATCTTCGCGTTCGCGGCGCCCGCCTTCGCGACGACGGCCTCGAAGTACGCGGCCATCGCCTTCGTCGACGTCAACACGCCGGCGTCGTACGCGGACACGCCATATTGCTCGACGAAGCGCTGCTGCATCGCGGCCGGCAGCTCGGGCATCCCGGCCTGCACGCGCTCGACCCAGTCGCGGCCGATCACGAGCGGCATCAGGTCCGGATCGGGGAAGTAGCGGTAGTCGTGCGCGTCTTCCTTGCTGCGCATCGAGCGCGTCTCGCGCTTGTCCGGATCGTACAGACGCGTTTCCTGCACGACCTCGCCGCCGTCCTCGATCAGCTCGATCTGGCGGCGCACTTCGTAGTTGATCGCTTCCTCGAGGAAGCGGAACGAGTTCAGGTTCTTGATCTCGGCGCGCGTGCCGAACTTTTCCTGGCCGACCGGACGCACCGACACGTTCGCGTCGCAGCGGAACGAGCCTTCCTGCATGTTGCCGTCGCAGATGCCGAGCCACACGACGAGCGCATGCAGCGCCTTCGCGTAGGCCACGGCCTCGGCCGCGCTGCGCATTTCCGGCTCGGTGACGATCTCGAGCAGCGGTGTGCCCGCGCGGTTCAGATCGATGCCCGTCATGCCGGCGAAGTCTTCATGCAGCGACTTGCCCGCGTCTTCCTCGAGGTGCGCGCGGGTCAGGTTGACCGTCTTCTCGTACGCCGGCTTGCCGGCCTTCTCGTTGGCCGGCACCTGGATCGTGATCGCGCCGCCCTGCACGACCGGAATCTCGTACTGGCTGATCTGATAGCCCTTCGGCAGATCGGGATAGAAATAATTCTTGCGCGCGAAGATGCTGCGCGGCGCAATGGTCGCGCCGATCGCGAGGCCGAAGCGGATCGCCCGCTCGACCGCGCCGCGGTTCAGCACCGGCAGCACGCCCGGCAGCGCGAGGTCGACCGGGCAGGCCTGCGTGTTCGGTTCCGCGCCGAACTGCGTCGAGGCGCCGGAGAAAATCTTCGAGACGGTCGACAGTTGCGCGTGCGTCTCGAGACCGATGACGACTTCCCATTGAGTCATATGCTTACACCCCTGCCGGAACTTGCTTGTGCCAGTCGGTCGCGCGCTGGAACGCGTCGGCGACCTGCAGCATCCGGGCTTCGTTGAAATAGTTGCCGATGATCTGCAGGCCGACCGGACGCTTCGCATTCGCGCCCGCGCCGAAGCCGCACGGCACGCTCATGCCCGGCAGGCCGGCGAGGCTCACCGACAGCGTGTAGATGTCCGCGAGATACATCTGCACCGGATCGTCGCCCTTCGCGCCGAGGTCCCACGCGACCGTCGGCGACGCCGGCCCCATGATCACGTCGCAGGACTTGAATGCTTCCTGGAAGTCGTTCGCGATGATGCGGCGGATCTTCTGCGCCTGCAGGTAGTACGCGTCGTAGTAGCCGTGCGACAGCACGTACGTGCCGACGAGAATGCGGCGCTTCACCTCGGGCCCGAAGCCCTCGGCCCGCGACTTCTTGTACATGTCGAGCAGATCGCCGTACTGCGCGGCGCGATGGCCGAAGCGCACGCCGTCGAACCGCGACAGGTTCGACGACGCCTCGGCCGGCGCAATCACGTAGTAGACGGGAATCGACAATTCCGTTTTCGGCAGCGACACCGGCACGAGCGTCGCGCCGAGCGCCTCGTATTGCTTCAGCGCCGCGTCGATGGCCGCGCGCACGTCGTCGGCGAGACCGTCGCCGAAATACTCGTTCGGCAGGCCGATGCGCAGGCCGGCGAGCGGTTTCGCCGCATCGTTGCCCGCGGCCCACGGCTGGCCGAGGTGGCGCGTGAAGTCTTCGTCGTCGCGCTCGAGGCTCGTCGAGTCGCGCTCGTCGAAGCCGGCCATCGCGTTGAGCAGCAGCGCGCAGTCGGATGCGCTCTGCGCCATCGGGCCGCCCTGGTCGAGCGACGACGCGAACGCGATCATGCCGTAGCGCGACACGCGGCCGTAGGTCGGCTTGATGCCGGTCACGCCCGCGAACGACGCCGGCTGGCGGATCGAGCCGCCGGTGTCGGTGCCGGTCGCGGCCGGCGCGAGACGCGCGGCCACCGCGGCCGAGCTGCCGCCCGAGCTGCCGCCCGGCACCGCGTTCGTGTCCCACGGGTTCTTCACCGCGCCGAACGCGGAATTCTCGTTCGACGAGCCCATCGCGAACTCGTCCATGTTGGTCTTGCCGAGCGTGACCATGCCGGCCGCCTGCAGGCGGGCGACGACGGTCGCGTCGAACGGGCTCTCGTAGTTGGCGAGCATCTTCGAGCCGGCGGTCGAGCGCCAGCCGCGCGTGACGAACACGTCCTTGTGCGCGATCGGCAGGCCCGTCAGCGGGCCGCCCGCGCCGCGCGCGAGTTCGGCATCGGCGGCCTTCGCCTGCGCGAGGGTGAGCTCCGGCTCGACGTGGACGAACGCGTTCAGGTCGCGCGCGGCGTCGATCCGTTTCAGATAGTGCTGCGCGAGCTCGACGGCCGAGCATTCCTTGGCGGCGAGCGCGGCGCGCAGTTCGGTCAGGCTTTTTGCGTGCATGAGGGAGTCTTCCTGGGAATTCTGGGTCGCGCGCGGCGCCATGTGGGCCGGCGCGCTTGTCGTCGAGCGTTTACTCGATCACCTTCGGCACGAGATAGAGGCCGTCCTGGACGGCCGGCGCCGGACGCTGGTTGTCGTCGCGGTTCACGACTTCCGTGACGGCGTCGTCCCGCAGCCGCTGCGCGACTTCCTGGATCTGTTCGATCGGGTGCGCGAGCGGCGCGATGCCGGCGGTGTCGACCGCCTGCATCTGCTCGACGAGGCCGAAGAATTCGTTGAGCTGGCCGAGCGTGTGCTCGGCGTCGGCGTCGGCCATTTCGAGTCGCGCGAGGTGGGCGATGCGTTTCACATCGGTCAGGGTCAGGGCCATGCGATCACCGGAAAAACAAGGCTGCGCGGCGCGCGAAAGCGGCGCCGCGGCGGGGGTTGAAGGGTGCGATCCCACCCTCAAAAATCGGGGCCGAAGCGGCAAAAATACCGCCCGTTTCGATTCAAATACCGCGAAATTATAAGGTATCATTACGCGTTCGACCCAGACCCGGCAGCCTTTTCCCGCACCGTTTCGCCCCTGCTTTGGCAAGCCGTGCGTGCTTCGTGCGATTTCCGGTAAATATCACTTGCAGCTTCGAGCGCCGCGGCGGCCCGTTCCGCCACGATCCGAGGCTGTTATTTTTTCCGCTGCCGCCCTGAGACCCGTGACGCAGGGCCGGCCCCAGAGCGAGACAGGATTCTGAATGTTCGGTTTTTTGCGCAGCTATTTCTCCAACGATCTGGCGATCGATCTCGGCACCGCAAACACCCTGATCTACATGCGCGGCAAAGGCATCGTGCTCGATGAGCCGTCCGTCGTGTCGATTCGCCAGGAAGGCGGCCCCAACGGCAAGAAGACGATCCAGGCCGTCGGCAAGGAAGCCAAGCAGATGCTCGGCAAGGTGCCGGGCAACATCGAGGCGATCCGCCCGATGAAGGACGGCGTGATCGCCGACTTCACCGTCACCGAGCAGATGATCAAGCAGTTCATCAAGACGGCGCACGAGTCGCGGATGTTCTCGCCGTCGCCGCGCATCATCATCTGCGTGCCGTGCGGCTCGACGCAGGTCGAGCGCCGCGCGATCAAGGAAGCCGCGCACGGCGCCGGCGCCTCGCAGGTCTACCTGATCGAAGAACCGATGGCCGCCGCGATCGGCGCGGGCCTGCCGGTGTCGGAAGCGACGGGCTCGATGGTCGTCGACATCGGCGGCGGCACGACCGAAGTCGGCGTGATCTCGCTCGGCGGCATCGTCTACAAGGGCTCGGTGCGCGTCGGCGGCGACAAGTTCGACGAGGCGATCGTCAACTACATCCGCCGCAACTACGGGATGCTGATCGGCGAACAGACGGCCGAAGCGATCAAGAAGGAAATCGGCTCCGCGTTCCCGGGCTCCGAAGTGAAGGAAATGGAAGTGAAGGGCCGCAATCTGTCGGAAGGCATTCCGCGCAGCTTCACGATCTCGAGCAACGAAATCCTCGAAGCGCTGACCGATCCGCTGAACCAGATCGTGTCGTCGGTGAAGATCGCCCTCGAGCAGACGCCGCCGGAACTCGGCGCCGACATCGCCGAGCGCGGCATGATGCTGACGGGCGGCGGTGCGCTGCTGCGCGACCTCGATCGCCTGCTCGCGGAAGAAACCGGCCTGCCGGTGCTCGTCGCCGAAGATCCGCTCACCTGCGTCGTACGCGGTTCGGGCATGGCGCTCGAACGCATGGACAAGCTGGGCAGCATCTTCTCGTACGAGTGATCGTATAAGCCGTTTCTTGACATGACGCACGCGCGGCGTGGCCGGATCGCTCGTTCAGAACGAACCGCCGCGCCGTTTGCGCGTCTGAGCATCATTTGACCGGTCACCCGCGCCCGGCGCCGACCATGGAATACAGTCCGCCGCCCCTCTTCAAGCAAGGTCCGCCCGCGCTCGCGCGGCTCATCTTCTTCGTCGCCCTCGCCATCGCGCTCCTCGTATCGGACGCGCGCTTCAGCACGCTCGAAATCGTCCGCGGCGTGCTCGGTACCGTGCTGTATCCGCTGCAGCGCGCGGCGCTCGTGCCGCGCGACCTGTTCATGGGCGCCGCCGATCTCGCCGTCACCGGCGCGACGCTGCGCGGCGAGAACGAGCAGCTGCGCAAGCGCAACCTGCAGCTGTCGACGCTCGCGAACCAGGCCGCGATCCTCACGCAGGAGAACGTGCATCTGCGCGCGCTGCTCGCGCTGCGCCAGCAGATCGCCGCGCAGTCGACGCCCGTCGAGATCCAGTACGACACCAGCGATCCGTTCACGCAGAAGATCGTGATCGGCCAGGGCTCGCAGCAGGGCATTCAGGACGGCGCGCCCGTCGTCAGCGAGGACGGCGTGGTCGGCCAGGTCACGCGCGTGTTCCCGCTGCAGGCCGAGGTCACGCTGATCACCGATCGCGATCTCGCGATCCCCGTGCAGGTGCTGCGCACCGGCCTGCGCAGCGTGATCTACGGCACGCCGAAGGGCGATTCGCTCGATCTGCGCTTCGTGCCGACCAGCGCCGATCTCGTCGCCGGCGACGAACTCGTGACGAGCGGCCTCGACGGCGTCTATCCGCCGGGCCTGCCGGTCGCGAAGGTCGTACGCGTCGACAAGCTCGCCGATACCGCATTCGCGCGCGTCACCTGCGCGCCGGTCGCGGCCGTGCGCGGTGCGCGGCAGATGCTCGTGCTGCATTACCGGAACGACATTCCGCCGCGTCCGGCCGATCCCGAGCCGGCCGCGGAGAAGAACGCGAAAGGCAAGAAGGCGGCGAAGGCGGCCGCCGCGAAGGGCGAGAAGGCCGACGCGAGCGGAAAGCCTGCCGACGCGGCCAAGCCGGCCGACGCCGCGCCGCCGGCCGGCGCGCAGCCC
>NZ_KV786512.1:0-923 GCF_001806955.1 Burkholderia sp. HMSC10F09 | reverse complement strand
GTTCGCCGTCGGCCCGGGCAACAACGGCGGCGACGCACTCGTCGCGGCTGCGCGGCTGCAGCAGCTCGGCGTCGCCGTGCACGCGTGGATGCCGGTGCCCGTCAAGCCCGACGACGCGCAATGGGCACTCGGCGTCGCACGCGCGGCCGGCGTGCCGATCGCGGCCGAGCCGCCCGCGTCGCTGGACGGCTATGCGTGGGTCGTCGACGGGCTGTTCGGCATCGGGCTCGGCCGCGCGCTCGACGGCGTCTTCGCTGCGCAGGCCGCACGCATCGCCGAGCATGCGCGACGCGGCGGCGCGGTGCTCGCGCTCGACGTGCCGAGCGGGCTCGACAGCGATACGGGGCAGATCGTCGGCGGCGGCGCGGCCGTCGTCGCGACGCACACGCTGACCTTCATCGGCGCGAAGCCGGGCCTGTACATGGTCGAGGGTCGCGATCTGGCCGGCGAAATCGACATCGCGTCGCTCGAGCTCGCGCCGCCCGCCTCGCCGGCGATCGTGCTGAACGCGCCCGCACGGTTTGCGCACGCGCTGCCCGCGCGCGCATTCGCGTCGCACAAGGGCACGTTCGGCAGCCTCGCCGTGCTCGGCGGCGACACCGGCATGTGCGGCGCGCCGATCCTCGCCGCGCGCGCCGCGCTGTTCGCGGGCGCGGGCAAGGTGCACGTCGGCTTGCTCGGCGCCGGCGCGCCGCCTTACGATCCGCCGTTCCCGGAGCTGATGCTGCATCCTGCCGACACGCTCGAACTCGGCGCGATGACCGCGATCGCAGCCGGGTGCGGGCTCGGCACGCGCGACGCCGCGGCCACGCTCGTACGCGACGCGCTCGCACACGATGCCGCCGCGCTGCTCGACGCCGATGCGCTGAACCTCGTCGCCGCGCACGCGGATCTCGCCGCGGCCGTCGCCGCGCGCGGCGCCC
>NZ_KV786511.1:0-6334 GCF_001806955.1 Burkholderia sp. HMSC10F09 | reverse complement strand
GCCACGCCCGCGCGCTCGGCGACCGCGCGCGCCGCGCGGCGCGCTTCCGCACGCAAGGCGGGATCGATCTCGTCGGGAAAACGGCGCGCCGCGCCGTGCTCGAGCGTCTGGCCCGCGAGCGTCCAGCCGATCGTGCCGTTGCGCAGCGCGGCCACCGGGTTCGGCAGCCCCGCGTTGATCAGCGACTGCGTGCCGATGATGCTGCGCGTGCGGCCCGCGCAGTTCACGACGATCCGCGTCGACGGGTTCGGCGCGAGCGCGCGTACGCGCAGCACGAGTTCGGCGCCCGGCACGCTCGTCGACGTCGGGATGTTCATCGTCCGATACTCGTCGAAGCGGCGCGCGTCGACGATCACGACGTCGGCACGCGCGTCGATCAGCGCCTGCACTTCCTGCGCGGACAGCGACGGCGTATGCCGCTCGGCCTCGACCCATTCGCCGAACGACTTGCTCGGCACGTTCACGTCGATGAACAGCTCGCCGCCCGCGGCCTGCCAGCCGGCGAGACCGCCGTCGAGCAGCCGCACGTCGGTATAGCCGAGCCGCGCGAGCGTGGCGGCCGCGCGCGGCGCGAGATCCTCGCCGTCGGCTTTGCCGTACACGACGATCGGCGTGTCGCGGCGCGGAATGCGCGTCCACGCGTCGAGCTCGAGCCTGGACAGCGGAAAGTTCGCGGCCCACAGCGGATGGCCCTGCGCGTACGGATCTTCCTCGCGCACGTCGATCAGCGCGATTTCGTCGCGGGCGAGCAGGCGTGCGCGTACGTCGTGGTACGACGCGACGGGAAAGCGGGAAACGGAATCGGCGGTTGGCGTCACGATGTCTCTGTCGGTTGAACGGGATGTCGGAAAAACGGAAAAAACGGCGGCCTCCTGCGTGCAGGAGGCGGTGTCACGGATTCGAATAGCCGGATACGAACGGCTTCACGGTGCCGTCGTCGAGGAACACCGCGCGCTCGACCTTGCCGATGTTCGCACCGTACACGTGGATGCTGATCGACACGCGATCCGCGAACGCATTCGTCACGCGATGGATGTCGCCCATGCGCGGCGACACGGCCTCGACGTCGCCCGGGCGCAGCCGCGTCGCGTCGCCTGCCGGCACCGGCCGGCCGCCTTCGTCGAGCCGATACGGCTGCGACAGCTCGCCGCCGCGCAGCATGCCGATCAGCCCCCACACCGTATGGTTGTGAATCGGCGTCGACTGACCGGGCCCCCAGACGAAACTGACGACCGAGAAACGCTCGTCGGGGTCGAGATGCAGCAGGTACTGGCGATAACGCTCGGGATCGGGCTGCGCGAACGCGTCGGGCAGCCAGTCGTCGCGCGCGACGAGCGCCGCGAGCAGCGCACGGCCCTCGTCGACGACGCGCGCCTCGTCCGCGCCCGACGCGAGCAACGCGCGCAACCCGTCGACGAACGGGCCCAGCGGCGACTGATGCAACGAAAGCGTACTCATCGACCGGCTCCTCGAATATGATGGCCACCATGATGGATCGTCATGATGCACCGGAAATACCATGCAGAACAAACATGAAAATTAGCGATATCGACGCTTTTGCAGCGGTCGTTCGCTGCCAGACGCTGAGCCAGGCCGCGGCCGAGCTTGGCATGACGCAGCCCGCGATCACGCGGCGCGTGCAGAACCTCGAGGAAGCGCTCGGCGTGACGCTGCTCGACCGCAACACGAAACCGCCGCGCCCGACCGACATCGGCCGGCAGGTGTTCGACCAGTGCCGCGCGATCCTGCGCGAAGTCGACGCGCTGCGCGAGCTGACGGCCGCACGGCGGCCGCCCGCCGGCGAATTTCGCATCGGCATCACGCAGGGCCTCGGCGAGCGCATGCTGCCCGAACTGATCGCGCGGCTCGCGAGCCGATGGCCGGCGCTCGCGACGCAGGTCACGACCGCCTGGGGCGGCGTGCTCGTCGAGCGCATCGCGCGGCGCGAGCTCGACGCCGCGCTCGTGTTTCTCGCGCGCGAAATGGTGCTGCCGCCGGCAGTCGAAGGCGAACGACTGCTGGCGACGCGGCTCGTCGCTGTCGGCCGCAAGGGCGACTGGCCGCGCCGCAGCTATCGGCTCGCCGACTGCCATGCGCGCGGCTGGGTGCTCAATCCGGACGGTTGCGGCTTTCGCGCAGGCCTGCGCCGCGCACTCGACGCGCAAGGGCTGCCGATGCCGGTCGCGCTCGACGCGTACGGCCGCGACCTGCAGTTGCAGAGCGTCGCCAACGGCATCGGCATCGGTCTGATGCCGCTGCCGCTCGTCGAATGCAGTCCGCTGCGCGATGCGCTCGAGATCGTGCCGCTCGCCGATTTCAAGCCGCAGATCGATCTGTGGCTGCTGCGCCGGCAGGATGCGGCGCGCTTCGCGGCACCGCTCGACGCGATCGCCGCGCAGGCGCGCGAAGCGTTCACGCCGAGCGCACAAGACGAAGCCGCGTAGGCGGCGGCCGGCGCACACGTCGTGCGTCGCGCGACGCTCTCCGGCGGTCGCTCGCCAACGCTCGCGCATTGCGTCGGCCCGATACTCGCGCGTGAGACGTCGTCTCGCCCGAGGCTCACGCATCGGAGCGGCCCGATGCCGATGCGCGAGGCGTTGTCCGGCCCTCGCCCGCGCCCTCGCCTGCCGTCCGCCGCGCCGCCGCGTCGAGCGCCGCGCGTCCGGCCGCGACCGCGATCGCGTCGTCCTGCGGCGTATGCACGCGGCTGCACAGCACGTCGCGATAGTGGCGTTCGAGCGGATTGCGCCGGCTCAGGCCGTGATTGCCGGACAGCTTCAGCGCCTGTTCGACCGCGCGGATCGCCTGCTCCGTCACCGTGCGCTTCACGAGTCCGCTCGTCGTCACGGCCGGCGCATTGCCCGCGTCGGTACGCGCGACGTGATCGTCGAGCAGCACACGGTTCGCATGCAGCCAGCCCTCGATCTCGCCGACGGCCTCCTGCACGCGCGGCAGCGTCGCGAGCGGCGCGCCGACGCCGGTCGGCGTGCGCGTCGTCGCGAACGCGAGCAGCCAGTCGTGCGCGGCCCGCGCGACCGCGTCGTAGAGACTGCCGAGCAATGCGACCATCCACGCCTGCTGGTCGGTCTGCGCGTCGACGTCCGCATGACTGGCCGCCGACACCGACCACGCGTCGGGCGTACGCACGTCGACCGCATGATCGAGGGGCAGCCGCACGTCGTCGAACACGACCTCGTGGCTGCCGGACGCGCGCAGGCCGAGATGATCCCAGCTTTCGATCACGCGGATCCGTGCGTCGTCCACGTGAGGATCGCGCCCAACGAGGAACACGCCGACACGCGGCTGCGGTTCGTCGGTGCGCGCCCACACGGCCAGCCAGCGCAGCGCCGGAATGCCGGTGCTGTACAGCTTGTGACCGGACAGCCGCCAGCCGTCGCCGTCGCGACGCGCGATCGTGTCGGGCAGCCCGCCGCGCGACGGCGAACCGAGCGCCGGCTCGACGCGCAGCGCGTTGATCAGTGCGCCGTCGGCGACCGCGCTGTCGAACACCGCGCGCCGCACCTGCGCGGGCCAGCGGTTGTCGGGCCGGCCGAGCGCACGGTGCTGCAGATATGTCATCGTCAGGACGAGCGCGGTGGCAGGGTCGGCGCGTGCGACGGCCGCGACGATCCGGCTCGCGCGCGCGAGCGTCGCGCCGGCGCCGCCAAACTCGCGCGGCACCACCTGCGCGATCAGCCCCGCGCGCTGCAGCCGCGCGAGATTCTCGTGCGGAAAACGGCCGTCGACATCGTTGCGCGCGGCATCGCCCGCGAGTTCGGGCACGAGACGGTCGAGCAGCGCGGCGAGGCGCGTCTCGTCGTCGGGCAGGCGGCGCAGCGACGACTCGCGCGACGGCAGCGAAGCGGCAAGGCTGACGGACATCGGTACGGGTTCTCTCGATAACGGGGAATTGGAGGATCGGCGGCGTGCGACGGCAATACCGGCGGCGGCGCCGCCCTCGATCGGACGCAGTGCCTGCGTGCGCGTCGCGGCCGACGCACGATCTTCATCGATTCACGGCCGCCGGGCACAAACGGCGCGTGCGCCGGTTCCGCGAGCGGTTCGATCTCGATCTCGGTCTCGACCGACGACATCGCGAGCGCACAGCGTATGCGCAACGCCGACGCACCCAAACCATGCAAATCTGATATTCAAATCGGGATTGATTATTTCCATTCCGCATGATCGCGGCGGTAATCTGCGCTCCATTTCCGCCCGGCGGCCGACGACGGCCGTGCGGGCCGTGCCCCCCTCCCGGAGACCCAGATGAGCGTCGAATTCATCGGCATGATCCAGAGCCAGAAGCAGTCGGAAATCCATCCGCCGTCCGGCCGCGTCGTCGATCCCGACTATGTGCGCGAGTTCGCCCGCGCGCATGAAGCGGCCGGCTTCGACCGGATCCTCGTTCCGCATCATTCGACCGGCCCGTCGGCAACGCTGACGATCGCGTTCGCGGCCGCCGCGACCGAGCGCATCCATTTCATGCTCGCGCATCGCCCGGGCTTTACGGCCCCGACGCTCGCCGCGCGGCAAATCGCGACGCTCGACCAGTTCAGCGGCGGCCGGCTCGCGGTGCACGTGATCTCCGGCGGCTCCGACAGCGAACAGCAGCGCGACGGCGACTTTCTCGATCACGATGCGCGCTACGCCCGCACCGACGAATATCTCGGCATCCTGCGGCGCATCTGGACCGAGCCGCAGCCGTTCGATCACGCCGGCACGTACTACCGTTTCACGCAGGGCTTTTCCGAGGTGAAGCCGTTCCAGCAGCCGCATGTGCCGATCTATTTCGGCGGCGCATCGGACGCGGCGCTCGCGGTCGCCGGCAAGCATGCCGACGTCTATGCGCTGTGGGGCGAATCGCTCGACCAGGTGCGCGACCTGACGACGCGCGTGCGCGCGGAAGCCGCGAAGCACGGCAGACAGGTCCGGTTCTCGGTGTCGTTCCGCCCGATCCTCGCGGCGACCGAGGACGCCGCGTGGGCGCGCGCACACCGGATCCTCGACGAAACGCGCCGGCTGCGCGAAGCGGCCGGCCTCGGCGCCGGCAGCCCGCAGCAGAGCGAAGGTGCGCGGCGCCTGCTCGCCGCCGCGGAACGCGGCTCGCGCGTCGACAAGCGGCTGTGGACCGAGATCGCGAAGCTCACCGGCGCGCGCTCGAATTCCACCGCGCTGGTCGGCACGCCCGAACAGGTCGCCGATGCGCTGCTCGACTATTACGACCTCGGCGTGACGACCTTCCTGATCCGCGGCTTCGATCCGCTCGAAGACGCGATCGACTACGGCCGCGAACTGATTCCGCGCGTGCGCAGCGCCGTCGCCGCACGCGACGCGTCGCGCCGCGCAGCCTGATTCCACGGGAGACGCCGACGATGTCCGCCGTCCTTTCGCCGCCCACGCGCACCGCGTCGGGCCTCGTGCTCGCCGATACGCCGCGCCAGCATTTCTGGTTCGATCCGTCCGCGCCGCGCATCGACGTCGCGGCCGAGCGCCGTCACCGGCAGGAGCGGCTGGCGGCCGCGTTCCGCCTGTTCGCGCGCTTCGGCTTCGCGTCCGGGCTCGCGGGCCACATCACGGCACGCGATCCGGAGCTGCCCGATCACTTCTGGGTGAATCCGCTCGGCGTGCATTTCTCGCAGATCCGCGTGTCGGATCTGCTGCTCGTCAACGCGCGCGGCGAAACCGTGATCGGCACGCGGCCGCTCAACAAGGCCGCGTTCGCGATCCATACCGCGATTCATGACGCGCATCCGCACGTCGTCGCCGCTGCGCATACGCATTCGACCTACGGCAAGGCATGGTCGACGCTCGGTCGTCCGCTCGATCCGCTCACGCAGGACGCCTGCGTGTTCTACGAAGACCATGCGCTGTTCGACGATTTCACGGGGATGGTGGTCGACACGAGCGAAGGTGCGCGCATCGCGCATGCGCTCGCGAAGCCCGACGGCGGCACGCACAAGGGCGTGATTCTGAAGAATCACGGCATCCTGACGGCCGGCCCGACGGTCGAGGCTGCCGCATGGTGGTACATCGCGCTCGACAACGCCGCGCATACGCAATTGCTCGCCGAAGCGGCCGGCACGCCGCAGCCGATCGATCACGCGACCGCGCGTCACACGCACGGGCAGATCGGCGGCCCCGACGGCGCGCTGCATGCGTTCGACAGCCTGTACGCGCGCGTCGTCGCCGACGAACCCGACCTGCTCGACTGAGCGCCGTTCCGCACGACCGGCCCCGGAGACCCACGATGACCGATACCCCCGTTCTCGCGCGTTCCGACGCGCACGGCGCCACACGCCGCCGGCTGCTGCGCGCGGCCGGCGCCGCCGCGCTC
>NZ_KV786510.1:0-1596 GCF_001806955.1 Burkholderia sp. HMSC10F09 | reverse complement strand
CACGCGCGCGCGCATCGCGGCGCTCGCCGACGCGCGCGGCACGCCGGAGCGACGCGCATGACGCCGCGCGCGACCCTGCGGCTGCAGCTGCATGCCGGCTTCACGTTCGACGACGCGGCCGCGCACGCGGACTATTTCGCGCGGCTCGGCATCAGCCATCTGTATCTGTCGCCGATCACGACCGCGGAGCCCGGCTCGCGGCACGGCTACGACACGGTCGACTACGGCGCGATCAGCCCGGAACTCGGCGGCGAAGCGGGCTTCGTGCGGCTCGTCGAGGCGCTGCGCGCGCGCGGGCTGCGCGTGATCGTCGACATCGTGCCGAACCACATGGGTGTGGGCGGCTCGTCGAACGGCTGGTGGAACGACGTGCTCGAGTGGGGCCCCGCGAGCCCGTATGCGCGCTATTTCGACATCGACTGGCATCCGCCCGACCCGACGCTCGACGGCAAGGTGCTGCTGCCCTGCCTCGGCTCGCCGTACGGCGACGCGCTCGCCGCCGGCGACATCACGCTCGGCATCGACGCGGCGGCCGGGCGCTTCACGATCGCCTGCGCGGGACGGCAACTGCCGGTCGCGGTCGCGACCTATGCGGAAATCCTGCGTGTCGCGAACCGCGCGGACCTGAACGCGCTCGCCGAACGCTTCGATACCGCGGCCACGCGCGGCAGTGCGCGCGTCGCCGCCGCGCATGCGGCGCTGCGTGCGCACGCGGCCGCGCACGGCCCGCATGCGTTCGACGCGGTGCTGCACGGCACCGATCCGCGCCGTGCGCGCTCGCGCGCGTGCCTGCACCATGTGCTCGAACGGCAGCACTACCGGCTCGCGTGGTGGCGCACGGCCGCCGACGAGCTCAACTGGCGGCGCTTCTTCGACATCGCGACGCTGGCCGGCGTACGCGTCGAGGACGACGCGGTGTTCGACGCGGTCCATGCGCTGCCGTTGCGGCTCCATGCGGCGGGACTCGTCGACGGCGTACGCGTCGATCACGTCGACGGGCTCGCCGATCCGCGCGCGTACTGCCGGCGGCTGCATGCGCGCCTCGCCGCGCAGCGCGACACGCCGCCGACGATCTACGTCGAGAAGATCCTCGCGCCCGGCGAAACGCTGCGCGCCGACTGGCCGATCGACGGCACGACCGGCTACGACTTCATGAACGACGTCGCCGCGCTGCTGCACGATCCGGCCGGCGCGGAACCGCTCGGCGCGCACTGGGCGGCCGTGTCGCGCTCGCCGCGCACGTTCGCGCAGGAAGCGGTCGACGGCAAGCGCCGCGTGCTGCTGCGCCAGCTCGCCGGCGAACATGCGCGCGTCGCGCGCAAGCTGCACGACATCGCGCGCGCGTCGCCCGCGACACGCGACATCAGCCGGATCGCGATCCATCGCGTGCTCGGCGAACTCGCGGTGCACCTGAGCGTGTACCGCATGTATCCGGCCGACGACGAACTCGCGCCCGACGATCGCCGCGTGCTCGCGCAGGCGTATGCGTGCGCCCGCGCGGCCGTCGATCCGACCGATCGCATCGCGCTCGAACGCGTCGCGCAGTGGCTCGGCCTGCCGGGCACGCGCGCGCCGCGTGCCGATGCGGCGCGCCGG
>NZ_KV786509.1:0-4102 GCF_001806955.1 Burkholderia sp. HMSC10F09 | reverse complement strand
GAACCCGGCGGCGCCGGCGCCGGCCGCGCAGCCGAACCGCTCGCGCTGGCTGGGGCCGATCGCCGGCCTCGCGGCCGGTCTCGGCATCGCGGCGCTGTTGTCGCACTTCGGCCTCGGCGAGGCTTTCGCCGGGATGATGTCGAACCTCATCGTGATCGCACTGCTCGCGATGATCGGCATCTGGCTGGTCCGCAAGTTCATGAATCGCCGTCGTCCGCAGGAGCCGGCGTACTCGGTCGGCAGCGCGCCGTCGTCGTCGGGCGGCTACGCGCAGAGCCCGTCGTTCCAGCCGGGCAGCACGAGCCAGTATTCGGGCAGCGGCAGCAACTATGCGAACGAAGCGCAGCGCGTGTTCAACGGCGGCGCACCGGCCGCCGGCGCAGCGGCGGCCGCACCGGTCCAGGTGCCGGCCGGCTTCGATACCGATGCGTTCCTGCGCAGCGCGAAGGTCTCGTTCGTGCGGCTGCAGGCCGCGTGGGACCAGGGCAACCTGGCCGACATCCGCGAGTTCACGACGCCCGAGATGTTCGCCGAGATCAAGATCGACCTCGACTCGCGCGGCAACGAGCCGAACCAGACCGACGTCGTGCAGCTCGATGCCGAACTGGTCGCGCTCGAGGATCGCGGTATCGAGCAGTCGGCAAGCGTGCGCTTCCACGGGCTGATCCGCGAGTCGGCGAACGCCGCGGCCGAGCCGTTCGACGAGGTGTGGAACCTCTCGAAGTCGGGCGGTCAGGGCTGGTTGCTCGCGGGCATTCAGCAACTGAACGCGCACTGAGCGCCGGCGGCGGTCGCGCTGCGACCGCTTGCCGCCGAGGCGTGCGGTCGGGCGCGGTCTGCCGACGATCCGACGTTACAATAGGAACCCGCGCGGGCGCCCGGCCTGCGCGGGTTTTTTCTTTCCCAGCCGATGACCTTTGCTGCCAAGCCTTTTGCTGCTGCCGTCAATCACCTGCTCGCACGCGAATCGTGGGCGCGCGATCGCCTGATCCCCTATGCGGGCAAGACTGCCCGTCTCGACGTGCCGCCCGTCACGCTTGTGCTGCTCGTGCAGCCGGACGGTTATCTGTCGGCGGTCGACGAGCACGATGCGCGACAGGTCGACGTATCGATCGCGCTGGCCGGCGACACGGTCGCCGCGTTTCTTCAAGGCGGCCAGGCGGCCGTGATGAAGCACGTGAAGATCGACGGCGACGCGGAGTTCGCGACGCAGATCGCCAAGCTCGCCGAGCATCTGCGCTGGGAGCCGGAAGAAGATCTCGCAAAGCTGGTCGGCGACGCCGCGGCGCACCGGATCGCGACGATCGTGCGCGACGCCGGCGCGCGCGCGCGCCGTACCGGCCGCAACGTGCTCGACTCGATCGCCGAGTACTGGCTTGACGAGAACCCGCAAGTCGTCCGGCGCGCGTCGCTCGGGGGATTCGACGCCGAACTGGCGCGCGCACGCGACGCGCTCGCACGTGTGGAGAAGCGGGTCGAGCGACTCGAACAAAAAATCGGCGCGCGCACGGGTTCCGGCCCGCGCGGCGCGCACTGAGGGCCGCAGCGCATGCGCATTTTCCGTTTCATCAAGATTGTCTATACCGTCATCCGCTTCGGGCTCGACGAGGTCATGCTGTCCCGGATCGACGACCGCCGCGTGAAACTGCTGTTGCGGATCACGACGATCGGCCGCCGCTATTCCGATCCGCCCGCCGTGCGGCTGCGTCATGCGCTCGAAAGCCTCGGTCCGATTTTCGTGAAGTTCGGCCAGGTGCTGTCGACGCGGCGCGATCTGCTGTCGGTCGACTTCGCGAACGAGCTCGCGAAACTGCAGGATCAGGTGCCGCCGTTCGATTCGTCGGTCGCGATCGCGATCATCGAGAAGTCGCTCGGCGCGCCGGTCGACGAGCTGTTCGACGAATTCGAGCGCGAGCCCGTCGCGAGCGCGTCGATCGCGCAGGTGCACTTCGCGAAACTGAAGCAGGGCGTGCATGCCGGCAAGGCCGTGGCGGTCAAGGTGCTGCGTCCGAACATGCTGCCCGTGATCGATTCCGATCTCGCGCTGATGCGCGATATCGCGACGTGGACCGAGCGGATGTGGGCCGACGGACGGCGGCTGAAGCCGCGCGAGGTCGTGGCCGAATTCGACAAGTATCTGCACGACGAGCTCGACCTGATGCGCGAGGCCGCGAACGGCAGCCAGCTGCGCCGCAACTTCGCCGGCCTCGATCTGCTGCTCGTGCCGGAAATGTTCTGGGATTTCTCGACGTCGCACGTGCTCGTGATGGAACGCATGTCGGGCGTGCCGATCAGCCAGGTCGAGACGCTGCGCGCGGCCGGCGTCGACATCAAGAAGCTCGCGCGCGAAGGCGTCGAGATTTTCTTCACGCAGGTGTTCCGCGACGGCTTCTTCCATGCGGACATGCATCCCGGCAACATTCAGGTGAGCCTCGATCCGAACACGTTCGGCCGCTATATCGCGCTCGACTTCGGGATCGTCGGCGCGCTGTCCGACTTCGACAAGAACTATCTCGCGCAGAACTTCCTCGCGTTCTTCAAGCGCGACTATCATCGCGTCGCGACGCTGCACCTCGAGTCCGGCTGGGTGCCGCCCGAAACGCGCGTCGAGGAACTCGAAAGCGCGATCCGCGCGGTCTGCGAGCCGTATTTCGACCGTGCGCTGAAGGACATTTCGCTCGGCCAGGTGCTGATGCGGCTGTTCTCGACGTCGCGCCGCTTCAACGTCGAAATCCAGCCGCAGCTCGTGCTGCTGCAGAAGACGATGCTGAACGTCGAAGGGCTCGGCCGTTCGCTCGACCCCGAGCTCGATCTGTGGAAAACGGCGAAGCCGTACCTGGAGCGCTGGATGACCGAGCAGATCGGTCTGCGCGGCTGGTACGAGCGCTTCAAGGTCGAAGCGCCGCAGTGGAGCAAGACGATGCCGCAACTGCCGCGCCTCATTCACCACGCGCTCGCGGCCCGGCACGATGCGCCGCGCGCGGCCAGCGAAGACCTGATGCGGCAGATCCTGATCGAGCAGAAGCGGACCAACCGGCTGCTGCAGGCGCTGCTGATCTTCGGTCTCGCGGTCGGCGTCGGCGCGCTCGTCGCCCGCGTGCTGCTCGCGCTCGCGTACGGCGCGTGACCGCAGGAGCGACGCGATGTCCGATCCGAAACACGCTGCCGCGCCGGCTGCCGCCTCGTTCGAAACGCGCGATCCGGGCGACGCATCGTTCTGGGACGAGCGTTTCGCGCGCGGGATGACGCCGTGGGAATTCGGCGGCGTGCCGGCCGGCTTTCGCGCCTTCGCGAGCGCGCGGCGGCCGTGCGCGGTGCTGATTCCGGGCTGCGGCAGCGCGCGCGAAGCCGGCTGGCTCGCGCAGGCCGGCTGGCCGGTGCGCGCGATCGATTTCTCCGCGCAGGCGGTGGCCGCTGCGAAGGCGCAGCTCGGCGTGCATGCAGACGTCGTCGAGCAGGCCGATTTCTTCGCGTACCGGCCGCCGTTCGACGTCCAGTGGATCTACGAGCGCGCGTTCTTGTGCGCGTTGCCGCCCGCGCGGCGCGCCGACTATGCGGCGACGATGGCCGCGCTGCTGCCCGCGCAAGGATTGCTCGCCGGCTACTTTTTCGTGGCCGACAAGCGGAAGGGCCCGCCGTTCGGCATCGCGCGCGGCGAACTGGACGCGTTGCTCGGCGCGCATTTCGAGCTGATCGACGACGCGCCGGTGAGCGATTCGCTGCCGGTGTTCGAAGGGCACGAGCGCTGGCTCGCATGGCGCCGCCGCTGACGCACGTGCGTCGCGGCGGTTGCCGGAGCGCGCCGGGGTTTCGGCTATAATTCAAGGTTTTGCAAGCCGTTTCCAGTTTCTGCGGGAAAAATATCATGCCGATCTACGCCTATCGATGCGAAGCGTGCGGTTTCGCGAAGGACGTGCTCCAGAAGATGAGCGACGCGCCGCTGTCGCAGTGTCCGGAATGCGGGAAGGATGCTTTCCGCAAGCAGGTGACCGCCGCGGGCTTCCAGCTGAAGGGCTCGGGCTGGTATGTCACCGATTTTCGCGGCGGCTCGGGCGGCGCCAGCGCGCCGGCGACGGCCGCGTCGTCGGGCGACGCGGCGCCG
>NZ_KV786508.1:0-14579 GCF_001806955.1 Burkholderia sp. HMSC10F09 | reverse complement strand
TCGGCCACGCGCACGAGCAGCGCGGCGTCGGCGCGCACGCCGAGCCGCCGCGCCAGCGGCCGCGCGATCGCCCAGGCCTGGTTGTAGCCGCGCCGCACGAGGCGGCTGCGCGACAGCGGCACCGGCGCGACGACGTCGATCGCACCGGCGCCGGGCGTGTCGTCGATCAGCCGCGCGAGCCGCGCCGCGAATTCCGTGCCGAGCGCGAGCCGTGCATGGAACTTCAGATCGCGCGCGAGCCGGTCGAGCGGCGGCCGGTAGTCGGCGAGCGCGAGCGTCGCATCGAACGGCGGCGCCGCATTGCGGCACGCGTCGCACCGATACGCGTGCGCGCCGCGCGAACGCGGCCGCCGCGCGCCGAGCGGCATCGCGCAGACGGCGCAGCGCAGCCGCGCTTCGTTCCAGTACGCGGCGTCGCAGGCGGCGCATATCACGGCATGTGACAAATTGCCGCACAGTGCGCAGCGGTTCGGCAGCGCAGCCGCGGCGATGCGCGCGGCGAGCTGACCGACCTGCGACAAAACGACGCGCAGCGGATGCGGAACGGAACGGCGGACCATCGCGAACACTCCTTGCGGCCCCGGCTTCGCTGAAGCGTGCAGGGCGAGCGAGTATACTTCGGGCTCTTCGCCAGTGTGCCCGACATGTCCCCAGCTTCGACTCCAACCGGCCGTCCGGCCAATGACGCACGGCGCCTGCGGCGGATCTTCGATCGCCGTGCCGCCGCGTTCGACGCGGTTGCGTTCCTGCCGCGCGAGATCGCGCAGCGCATGTGCGAACGCCTCGAATACATCAAGGTGAATCCGACGGCCGTGCTCGACGCGGGCTGCGGCGCGGGCGACGACCTGCCGGCGCTGCGCGCGCGGTTCCCCGAGGCGCCGGTGTTCGGCGTCGACCTGTCGCACGCGATGCTCGCGCGCGCCGCGCAGCGCGAGCTCGAGCAGACGAGCTGGCGCCGCTGGCTTCCTGCATCGCTGGGCCGGGCGCTCGGACAGCGCGGGCCGCGCGTCGCGCAGGCCGATTTCTCGGCGCTGCCGTTCGCGGCCGGCGGATTCGAGCTGGTCTGGTCGAATCTCGCGCTCCACTGGCATTCGCGTCCCGACACGGTGTTCCCCGAATGGCAGCGCGTGCTGCGCGTGAACGGCCTGCTGATGTTCAGCACGCTCGGCCCCGACACGCTGCGCGAACTGCGTGCCGCCTGCGCGGACGCGGAAGCGGCGCTCGGCATCGCGCCGGCGGCCGCACGCGTGATCGATTTCGTCGACATGCACGATCTCGGCGACATGCTCGTCGAAAGCGGCTTCGAGATCCCCGTGATGGATCAGGAAGTGCTGACCGTCACGTACAAGTCTGCCGAATCGCTGCTCGCCGACGTGCGCCGCTGGGGCGCGTATCCGTTTGCGCGCACGGCGCCGCTGCACGCGTCGCGGCGCTTTCGCGACGCGCTCGCGAACGCGCTGGAAGCGCGCCGCCGCGCGGACGGCACGATCCCGCTGACGTTCGAAGTGATCTACGGCCACGCCTGGAAGGCGGTGCCGCGCACGACGCCGGAAGGGCACGGGATCGTGCGTATCGAAGACATCGGAAAGGGGCGTCCGAAGAATCGGTAAGGCGGTAAAGAGGGGTTTTGTTATGTCTGAAATTAGCGGCGTGAAGCGGGGTCGAATTGACGCCGGAAATGGCCGGAAAGCTTGTCGCGCTTGGCTCGCGGGCCGATAGGCGCTTGCTTGTGGATGCCATTGAACCCGCCTATAATGCGTCAGCTTGTCGTCCCGGGGTCCCCGCAATACGGGGCGGCAAGTCCGATGCAGGCATGCATCGCATGCCATTCGCGTGAGGCGGCGATGGAAGCAGCGAGGGTGTTGGCGGAGACGGCGAATGGCGAACCGGTCCTGAAGGACTGGCTCATGAAGCGCAACTGTTCGGTGTCGCCGCGCCAGTTCGTGCTGTTTTACGCGTCGCTCGCATGCTTCTCGCTGGCGATTGCGGCATTGCTGATGTGGCGTGGGGTATGGCTCGTCATGCCCTTCACCGGAATCGAGCTGCTGGTCGTGGGCGTCGCGTTTGCGATCTATGCCCGCCATGCGGTCGATTACGAGCGCATCAGGCTGTTTCCGCACCGGCTCGTGATCGAGCGGATGGATGCGGAGCGGTTCACGCAGATCGAATTCAACCCGCGCTGGGTGCGGGTCGAACCGGGCGCGACGCCACGCGATCCGATTCGGCTGGTGTCGCGCGGGCAGACCGTCGTAATCGGGCAGCATCTCGCGCAGTACAAGCGTGCGCAGTTCGCCGACGAACTGCGCGTAGCGCTCCGGCGCTGCGGCTGATGAAGCGCTCGCCGGGAGGCAACCGCAGGCGGCTTGCGACGGGGGAGGGTTTGAATGGAAATTTTGGGTAAGGATGCTATGAAAACAATCAAGCGAGCCCTCACGGGCGTGCTGGCATGCAGCGGATTGCTCTTTGCCGGTGCCGCTCTGGCGGTCGGTGACAGCCCGGGCGGCCCCCGCGTCAACGAGATCAACCTGCAGCCGCCCGTCACGAAGATCGCCGAGGAGCTCTACGATCTCCACACGATGATGCTGATCCTCTGTACGGTGATCTTCGTCGGCGTGTTCGGCGTGATGTTCTATTCGATCTTCGCGCACCGCAAATCCAAGGGCCACAAGGCCGCCAATTTCCATGAAAGCACGACCGTCGAAATCATCTGGACGATCGTGCCGTTCATCATCGTCGTGCTGATGGCGCTGCCGGCCACGAAGGCCGTCGTCGCGATGAAGGATACGACCAACGCCGACCTGACGATCAAGGTCACCGGTTATCAGTGGAAGTGGGGTTACGACTACGTGAAGGGCCCGGGCGAGGGCATCAGCTTCCTGTCGACGCTCACGACGCCGCGCGACGAAGTGATGGGCAAGAAGCCGATCACCGAAACCTATCTGCAGGAAGTCGACAATCCGCTCGTCGTGCCGGTCAACAAGAAGATCCGCATCATCACGACCGCGAACGACGTCGTGCACTCGTGGTACGTGCCCGCGTTCGGCGTGAAGCAGGACGCGATTCCGGGCTTCGTGCGCGACACCTGGTTCAAGGCCGACAAGGTCGGCACGTTCCGCGGCTTCTGTACCGAACTGTGCGGCAAGGAGCACGCGTACATGCCGGTCGTCGTCGAAGTGCTGTCGGACGACGACTACGCGAAGTGGGTCGGCGCGCAGAAGGCGAAGCTCGCCGGCGCGGCAGTCGATCCGAACAAGGTCTATACGATGGCCGAACTCGTCGCGCACGGCGAGGAAGTCTACAAGGCGAACTGCGCGGCATGCCACCAGGTGAACGGCAAGGGCCTCGGCGCCTTCCCGGCGATGGACGGCAGCCCGATCGTGAACGGCCCGATCGCCGGCCACCTCGAGCGCGTGCTGCACGGCAAGGGTGCGATGCCGTCGTGGGCATCGCTGTCGGATCTCGACATTGCGTCGGTCGTCACGTACGAGCGCAATTCGTGGGGTAACCACAAGAACGATCTGCTGCAGCCGAAGCAAGTGGCCGACGCGCGCAACGGCAAGATGCCGGAAGACACCGCGGGCGGCGCAGCGACCGCATCGGCACCGGCCGAAGCGGCTTCGGCGCCGGCGCAGGCCGCGTCGGGCGCGGCGCAACAGCCGGCGGCATCGGCTGCGCTGTCGACGATCTACTTCGAGACGGGCAAGAGCGCGCTGCCGGCCGACGCGAAAGCGGCGATCGCCGCAGCGGCCGACTATGCGAACGCGCATCCGGACGCGAAGCTCACGCTGTCGGGCTTCACCGACAAGACGGGCTCGGCCGACGCGAACGCCGAACTGGCCAAGCATCGGGCGCAGGCCGTGCGCGACGCGCTGAAGGCGGCGGGCGTGGCGGAAGACCGCATCATTCTCAAAAAGCCGGAAACGATCACGGGCGGGGCAGACGCGAAGGAAGCCCGGCGGGTCGAGATCGGGCCGGCGGCTTGACGTGTCGCCGAGTTTGTCGACGTATTCGCATTAGGAGATTCTCATGTCTAGCATCGGGCACGACGTAGCCGCGGGCCACGCGCACGACGACCACGCGCACGAAACGCCGCACGGCTGGCGGCGCTGGCTGTTCGCCACCAACCACAAGGACATCGGTACGCTGTACCTGCTGTTCTCGTTCATCATGTTCCTGTCGGGCGGCGTGATGGCGCTCGGCATCCGTGCCGAGCTGTTCCAGCCCGGCCTGCAGATCATGCGTCCGGAGTTCTTCAACGAACTCACGACGATGCACGGCCTGATCATGGTGTTCGGCGCGATCATGCCGGCGTTCGTCGGCTTCGCGAACTGGATGATTCCGCTGCAGATCGGCGCGTCCGACATGGCGTTCGCGCGGATGAACAACTTCAGCTTCTGGCTGCTGCCGGTCGCGGCGGTGCTGCTGGTCGGCTCGTTCTTCGCGCCGGGCGGCGCGACGGCCGCCGGCTGGACGCTGTACGCGCCGCTGTCGACGCAGATGGGCCCGGGCATGGACTTCGCGATCTTCGCGGTGCACATCATGGGCGCGTCGTCGATCATGGGCGGCATCAACATCGTCGTGACGATCCTGAACATGCGCGCGCCGGGCATGACGCTGATGAAGATGCCGATGTTCGCGTGGACCTGGCTGATCACCGCGTACCTGCTGATCGCCGTGATGCCGGTGCTGGCTGGCGCGATCACGATGGTGCTGTTCGACCGTCACTTCGGCACGTCGTTCTTCAACGCGGCAGGCGGCGGCGACCCGGTCATGTACCAGCACATCTTCTGGTTCTTCGGCCACCCCGAGGTGTACATCATGATTCTGCCGGCGTTCGGCATCGTGTCGCAGGTGATCCCGGCGTTCTCGCGCAAGACGCTGTTCGGCTATAGCTCGATGGTGTACGCGACGGCCTCCATCGCGATCCTGTCGTTCATGGTCTGGGCGCACCACATGTTCGCGACCGGCATGCCGGTCACCGGTCAGCTGTTCTTCATGTACGCGACGATGCTGATCGCGGTGCCGACGGGTGTGAAGGTGTTCAACTGGCTCGCGACGATGTGGCGCGGTTCGATGACGTTCGAAACCCCGATGCTGTTCGCGATCGGCTTCCTGTTCGTGTTCACGTTCGGCGGCCTGACGGGCCTGATGCTCGCGATGGCGCCGCTCGACATCCAGTATCACGGCACCTACTTCGTGGTCGCGCACTTCCACTACGTGCTGGTCGCGGGTTCGCTGTTCGCGCTGTTCTCGGGCTGGTACTACTGGTCGCCGAAGTGGACGGGCTGGATGTACAACGAGACGCGCGGCAAGATCCACTTCTGGGCGTCGATGATCTTCTTCAACCTGACGTTCTTCCCGATGCACTTCGTCGGCCTCGCGGGCATGCCGCGCCGCTATGCGGACTACCCGGCGCAGTTCACGGACTTCAACCAGGTCGCGACGATCGGCGCATTCGGCTTCGGCCTCGCGCAGGTGTACTTCCTGTTCGCGGTCGTGCTGCCGGCCTACCGTGGCGGCGGCGAGCTGGAGAAGGCGTCGGACAAGCCGTGGGACGGCGCGACCGGCCTCGAGTGGACGGTGCCGAGCCCGGCTCCGTTCCACACGTTCGAGCAACCGCCGCACGTCGAGTAAGTTTCACCGCGCGTTCCGCCGCTGCCTGCCGCGCAGGCAGGCGCGGCGGACGCCCGAACCGAAGTATCAGATGACCCGGAATCCACAACAAAGACGTACGCCCGAGCAGATCCGCGCGGGCAACAAGCGGCTCGGCCTGATCCTGCTCGTGATCGTCGCCGTCTTTTTTGTGGGTGTCGTGATCAAGCAGTGGTGGCTGTCCACTCACTGACGCAGAAACCGATGCAGTAGCGAGGAAGTTGTCGTATGTCGAAGCCGGAAGCGGGCGCCGCCGATCGCGCGTTCAACCGTTCGATGCTGGTGAAGCTGTTCGTCGTCGCCGCGCTGATGTTCGGGTTCGGCTTCGCACTGATTCCGATGTATCGCGCGATCTGTCAGGTCACGGGCATCAACAATCTGTTGCAGCGCGACGTCAGCGAGCGCGAGGCGAAGAACACGCAGGTCGACACCAGCCGGACGGTGTCGGTCGAGTTCGATGCGAATGCGCGCGGGCCGCTCGGCTTCAAGCCGGAGCACAACAGCCTCGACGTGCATCCGGGCGAGCTGACGACGATCGTGTACGACGTGACGAACGGGCAGGGCCGGCCGGTCGTCGCGCAGGCGATTCCGAGCTACGCGCCGAAGCAGGCGACGGAGTTCTTCAAGAAGATCGAGTGCTTTTGCTTCACGCAGCAGACGCTGGCCGCAAACGAGTCGCGCAAGATGCCGGTGGTGTTCGTGATCGATCCGAAGTTGCCGAAGGACGTGAAGACGATCACGTTGTCGTACACGTTCTTCGAACTGAATACGCCGGCAGTCGCAGCGCCGGCCGCGCCCGGAACGTCCGCGCAGCGTGCGGCGGCGAAGCCGGATGCATGACGACGGAGGCGGGACGATGACGGAGCCCACGCGCAGCGGCGGGTTCGGCCAGGCGCTCAGAGCGGTGCTGTGGTCGTTTTTCGGCGTGCGCAAGCGACGCGATCTCGAAGCCGACGCGACGCAGCTCAATCCGCTGCACGTGCTGATCGTCGCGCTGCTCGCCGCGGCCGCGTTCATCGGCGTGTTGATCCTGATCGTGCGCGCGGTGGTCGGCTGACGGACGGAACGATGCAATGCGCGGTGCCACGGCGCCGCGTGCAGGAAAGAGCGGCGGCGGTCGCGCCGCGCAAGAAATAAAGCCGGAGCGGTTTCCGGTACACAAATTGGACTGAAGTGGAGAATCAAGCATGAGCGGTCAAAACCAGACCCCGTACTATTTCGTGCCGCATCCGTCGCAGCATCCGATCAGCGCGGCCGTCGGCCTGCTGGTCATGCTCGGGTCGGTGGCGCTGTGGATCAACGGTCATGACTGGGCACCGTACACGGCGCTGCTCGGCCTGCTGTGGCTGCTCTTCACGCTGTACCACTGGTTCGGCGATTCGATCGCCGAGTCCGAAGGCGGGCACTACGGCAAGAACGTCGACAAGTCGTACCGCTGGAGCATGAGCTGGTTCATCTTCTCGGAAGTCATGTTCTTCGGCGCGTTCTTCGGCGCGCTGTTCTATGCGCGCGAAATCGCGCTGCATCAGCTCGGCAGCCTCGACTACAAGCTGATCTGGCCGGATTTCTCCGCCGTGTGGCCGAACGAAGGCCCGGCCGCGCTCGCCGGTCACTTCAAGACGATGGGCCCGTGGCCGATCCCGACGCTGAACACCGCGCTGCTGCTGTCGTCGGGCGCGACGCTGACGGTGTCGCACCACGCGCTGCGCGACGATCACCGCAAGAAGGCGATCGCATGGCTCGCGGCAACGCTCGTGCTCGGCGTCTGCTTCCTGTTCCTGCAGGGTTTCGAGTACTTCCACGCGTACAACGAACTGAACCTGACGCTCGGCTCGGGCATCTACGGCTCGACGTTCTTCCTGCTGACGGGCTTCCACGGCTTCCACGTGTTCCTCGGCGGCACGATGCTCGCGGTCGTGCTGGTGCGGATGATCCGCGGCCACTTCAAGCCCGATCATCACTTCGCGTTCGAAGGCGCCGCGTGGTACTGGCACTTCGTCGACGTCGTCTGGCTCGGCCTGTACGTCGTCGTCTACTGGCTGTAAATGGACGAACGGCCCGCGCAGCGATGCGCGGGCCGTTTTCATTGGTGCGGACGGGGCAGCGGCTGGCTGCCGGCGATCAGCACCGCCCCGGCGCCGCCGCGACTCAGTCAGGCGGCGCTTTTGCTTGGCGGCGCGGCGATGCGGCGAAATGCCACAGTGGCCACGGCGGCATCAACGTCCGATCGGCAGCCCGGTCGAATGGATCCAGCCCATCCAGTTCGCGAACAGGATGAACAGGAACAGCGAGATCGACAGCCCGACGCGGGTGGCGAGCGACCAGACCATGCGCTTCGTATGGCCGCGGTCGTGCATCATGAAATAGAGCGCCGAGCCCATGCTGGCAATGATGAGGACGAAGGCGATGGGAACGAGTATGTGCATGACACGAGCCGGACGACGGCAATTCGAAAGGAAGAGGATAATTATCGCACTTCGCTTTTGCGCGTGCGCCTCGCGGGCAGTGCGATGAAGATCCGCTGGCTGCCTGCGCTGCTGATTCTCGCCGTCGTCGCGGTCACGATCCGGCTCGGCTTCTGGCAGCGCGACCGCGCACACCAGAAGGAAGCGTTGCAGGCGAACATCGTGCGCTACGAGCACGCGGCGCCCGTCGACGTCGGCGCGCAGCCGATTCCGCTCGCGGAGATCGAGTTTCACCGCGTCCGCGCGAAGGGCCGCTTCATTCCCGAGCAAGCGGTGTTCCTCGACAATCGGCCGTATAACGACCAGCCAGGCTTTTACGTCGTGATGCCGTTTAAACTCACGGGCGGCGGCTACGTGCTGGTCAATCGCGGCTGGCTGCCGCGCAACATCGCGGATCGCACCGCGATCGAGCCGTTCGCCACGCCGGCCGGCGACATCGAGATCGAAGGCATCGCGCGCGCCGACGCATCGCGCGCGTTCGAACTCGGCGAAGGCGGTTCCGCGCCGCATCAGAAGATTCGGCAGAACCTGGACGTCGCCGCGTATGCGAAGGAAACCGGGCTGCCGCTGCAGCCGTTCGTGATCCAGCAGACGAGCGACGACGGCGACAAGCTCGTGCGCGACTGGCCGGCGGCGACGACCGGCGTCGAGCGCAATTACGGTTACATGTTTCAGTGGTGGGGCATGGCGGCGGCCGCGCTCGGTTTCGGCCTGTACGCGGCGCGGCGTGCGGCGAAGAAATCGGCCGGCGCGTGAGCGCGATGCCCGGACGCGGCGCCTGCGCCGCGCGTTCGTTTCGAGAGGTCTGATTTGTCGATCCAATCTTCCCGTCGGGATCCGGCGGCCACGCCGGTTTCGCCGGCGGCCCGCAAGCGCGGCCGCTGGATGCTCGTGCTGCTCGCGCTCGTCTGTGCGGCGCCGATGCTCGCGTCCTACTTCACCTACTACGTGATCAAGCCGAAGGGCGGCTCGACCAACTACGGCACGCTGATCGAGCCGCAGCGGCCGATTCCGGCGAACCTCGTCGTGACCGACGAGACCGGCAAGCAGGTGCCGCTCGCGTCGCTGCGCGGCGTGTGGCTGTTCGTGATGACCGACCGCAGCGCCTGCGACGAAGCGTGCGTGAAGAAGCTCTATTTCATGCGGCAGATCCGCGTCACGCAGGCGGGCGAGCGGCACCGGATCACGATGGTGTGGCTGCGCAGCGATGCGGGCGCGGTCCCGCAGAAGGTGCTCGACGCGTATCCGGATACACGGCGCCTCGTCGCCGATCCGGCTGCGGTCGCCGCGTGGCTGCCGGCCGATACCGGCACGCAGGATACCGACCATCTGTACCTGGTCGACCCGAACGGCAATCTGATGATGCGTTTCCCGAAAGACCCGAACCCCAGCAAGATCAAGACGGACGTCACGAAGCTGCTGAAGTGGTCGAGCATCGGTTAACTCGACACGACGAGGCACCATGTCCTATTTGCTGCAACTCGGCCTGATCGGCATCTGCATCGCGCTGCTGCCGCTGTCGTACGTGTGGGTGAAGGCCGACGACGACAAGTTCCGCAAGCTCGTGTGGGTCACCACCTTCCTGACGCTCGACCTCGTGATGTTCGGCGGCTTCACGCGGCTGACCGATTCGGGCCTCGGCTGCCCCGACTGGCCCGGCTGCTACGGCACGTCGTCGCCGTTCATCGCGCATGCGGCGATCACGGCAGCGCACCAGGCGATGCCGACCGGCCCCGTCAGCATGACGAAGGCGTGGATCGAGATGATCCACCGCTATTTCGCGATGGCGATCGGCGTGCTGATCATCGCGCAGGTCGTGATCGCGTGGTCCGCGAAGCTGCGCCGCCGCCCGCTGCACGTGTCGCCGTGGTGGCCGACGAGCCTGCTGCTGCTGATCGTCGTGCAGGGCATCTTCGGTGCGTGGACGGTCACGATGAAGCTGCAGCCGGTGATCGTCACGACGCACCTGCTGCTCGGCCTCACGCTGCTTGGCACGCTCGGCTGGCTCGCCGCGCGCCAGACGCCGCTGCCCGCGCACGACCCGGAAGCCGGCCGCTATCGTGCGGCCGCGCTCGCGGCGCTCGTGCTGCTCGTCGTGCAGATCGCGCTCGGCGGCTGGGTCAGCACGAACTACGCAGTGCTTGCCTGCACCGACTTCCCGACCTGCAACGGCCAGTGGATTCCGCCGATGAACTTCGAGCAGGGCTTCCATCTGTGGCGCGCGCTCGGGATGACGCGCGACGGCGAGGCGATCACGCAGGACGCGCTCGTCGCGATCCACTGGACGCACCGGACGTTCGCGTTCGTCGTCGTCGCGTATCTGATCGCGTTCGCGCTGAAGATGCGCCGCTTCGCGTCGCTGCGGCGGCCCGCGAACGGCGTGCTGCTGGTCGTCGTGCTGCAGTTCGTGACGGGCCTGACCAACATCGTGCTGCAGTGGCCGCTGCCGGTCGCGGTCGCGCACAACGGCGGCGCCGCGATCCTGCTGCTGCTCGTCGTCATGTTAAACTTTCGCATCCTTTCAAGCCGCCCCGGCCGTGTCGTGCAGCCTGCGCGCGACGCCGCCGCGGCGTGACCGTCCCCATGCAAAGCACCCTCTCCCAATCGCCCGGTAGCCGCTTTTCCCAGTACATGGCGCTGACGAAGCCGCGTGTCACGCAGCTTGCGGTGTTCTGCGCGGTGATCGGCATGTTCCTCGCGACGCCGGGCATGGTGCCGTGGCATGTGCTGATCGGCGGCACGGTCGGCATCTGGCTGCTGGCCGGCGCCGCCTTTGCGATCAACTGCCTCGTCGAACAGAAGGTCGACGCGATGATGCGCCGCACCGCGTGGCGCCCGTCCGCGCGCGGCGAGATCACGACGCCGCAGATCCTGCTGTTCTCGGCCGTGCTCGGCAGCCTCGGCGCATGGACGCTCTACACGTTCACGAACGCGCTGACGATGTGGCTGACGATCGCGACCTTCGTCGGCTACGCGGTGATCTACACGCTGCTGCTCAAGCCGATGACGCCACAGAACATCGTGATCGGCGGCGCGTCGGGTGCGATGCCGCCGGCGCTCGGCTGGGCGGCGGTCACGGGCGCCGTGCCGGGCGACGCGTGGATCCTCGTGCTGATCATCTTCGTGTGGACGCCGCCGCATTTCTGGGTGCTCGCGCTGTATCGCCGCAAGGATTACGAAAACGCGGGCCTGCCGATGCTGCCCGTCACGCACGGCGAGAAGTTCACGCGGCTGCACATCCTGCTCTACACGGTGATCCTGTTTGCAGTCACGATGATGCCGTTCATCTCGGGGATGAGCGGCGCCGTCTACCTGACGAGCGCGGTGCTGCTCGGCGCGGTGTTCCTCGCGTATGCGTGGAAGATCTACCGCGACTATTCGGACGAACTCGCCCGCAAGGCCTTCCGTTATTCGATCGTCTATCTGTCGCTGCTGTTTGCCGCGCTGCTCGCCGATCACTACGCGCGCCCGCTGCTCGGCGTGTAACCGCACGGTTTGAACGCAATGCTCCACTCATGGTTCGGGCGCCGCGCGCGCCAGCGCTGGGCGCTCGTCTGCGCATTCGCGGCGGCGCTGCTGCTCGCCGCCTGCGACAACGCGCCGAAATTCCAGAATCTCGACATCACCGGCAACACGCAGTTCGGCAGCGATTTCGCGTTGCCCGACACGACCGGCAAGGTGCGCACGCTCGCCGACTTCAAGGGCAAGGCCGTCGTGATGTTCTTCGGCTATACGCACTGCCCTGACGTGTGCCCGACGACGATGGCCGAATTGTCCGAAGCGCTGAAGCAGCTCGGGCCCGATGCCGCGAAGCGCGTGCAGGTGCTGTTCGTGACGGTCGATCCCGAGCGCGACACGCCCGCGCTGCTCGGCCAGTATGTGCCCGCGTTCGATCCATCGTTCATCGGGCTGCGTCCGGCCGACGACGCGCAGCTGAAGAAGGTGACGAAGGATTTCCGCGTCTATTACGCGAAAGTGCCCGGCAAGACGCCGGGCAGCTACACGATGGATCACACGGCCGCGAGCTACGTGTTCGATCGGGACGGCAAGCTACGCCTGTTCGTGCGCGACGGCCAGGGCCCCGGCCCGTGGGTCCACGACCTGAAGCTGCTGATCGGCTGATCGGCCGGCATGCCGTGCCTGTCCGGGCGTTCGACCCGGCAGGCGCGTGACGGCCGCGACGCGCCGTCACGCGTTCCTTCTTTTTCTCCCGCCTTTTTGCTCATCGCCCTTGTCGGTGCATGCGCGCCGTACATGCGGGGCAGCGCCGGCGCGCATCGCCCGTATCGCGTTACGGCAGCGCCGGCACGTTGAAGCCGGTCGCCGCGCGCGTGATGCGGAATTCCGTCACGCGATAGGTCGCGAGCCCTTCGGTGACGAACGGATCGGTCTGCAGGATCGCTTCCAGCGCGTCGCGATCGATGCGCGCCGCGAGGATCACGCCGCCTGCGCGCGGCACCTTCGGCCCGGCCGCGATGAAGATGCCCTTGTCGAGCAGCGGCTGCAGATACGCGCGGTGGCGTTCGAGCGCGTCGTCGATGCGCTCGAGCGACGCGGTGTAGTGGATGTCGATGACGTACATGTCGAAATGGCCTCGGAGTGTCGCCGGCGCATTGCGCGCACCGGCCAGCGGACCTTTGTAGCACAGCGGGCGTTCGCTGTCGTGCCGGGCGCCCGCGTCGTATTCAAGTTGTAAGCGCCACTGCCGTAAATACGGGGGCAACCGTTTGCGCGCGGCGGCCTGCGCGCGCATCGACATCGACAACAGGGCACCTCCGATGAGCAGAATGAGTTTGAATCGCAAGCTATGGCTCGCGCTTGCGCTGGTATGGATCGGTCTGCTCGGCGTTGGCGCGTGGAGCGCGTACGAAACGCGCGCGACGATGCTGACCGAGCGCAAGGAAGGGATCACGAATCTCGTCGACGCGGCGGCCGGCATCGTGAAGTCGTACTACGCGCTCGCGCAGAGCGGCACGCTGCCGGAGGCCGATGCGAAGCGCGACGCGCTCGCGAGCCTCGCCGCGATGCGCTACGGCGACGCGGGCTACGTCTTCGTGATGGATTCGAAGCCGGTCGTGCTGATGCATCCGACGCTGCCGAAACTCGTCGGCACGCAGGTCGGCGATTATCTCGACCCGGACGGCAAGCCGTTGTTCGTGACGATCCTGAATGCCGCGAAGGCGACCGGCAGCGGCTTCGCCGAATATCGCGGCCGGCTGCCGCACAGCGAGACCGCGGTGCCGAAGATCAGCTACGTCACGCGCTTCGCGCCGTGGGACTGGAACATCTCGAGCGGCGTGTTCGTGAAGGACATCGATACCGTCTACTACCGGACGCTCGCCGGCCACCTCGTCGTCGTGCTCGTGATCGGCATCCTGATCAGCGCGGCGATGTTCGTGATCATCCGCAACGTGCGCGGCAGCCTCGGCGGCGAGCCCGATGCGGCGGCCGCGCTCGCGATGCGCATCGCGCAGGGCGACCTGACGCAGCCGGTGCCGGTGCGCGCCGGCGATCGCACCAGCATGATGGCCGCGATGCGCGACATGCAGGCGCGGCTGCAGGCGACGATGCGCGGGATTCGGCAGTCGGCCGAGTCGATCGCGGCCGCGAGCCGCCAGATCGCGGCCGGCAACGACGATCTCTCGCAGCGTACCGAGGAGCAGGCCGCGTCGCTAGAGGAAACGGCCGCGAGCATGGAGCAGCTGACGGCGACCGTGAAGCAGAACGCGGACAACGCGCGGCAGGCGAGCGGGCTCGCGAACAACGCATCGGAGATCGCGCGCACGGGCCACGACGTCGTGAGCCGCGTGATCGTCACGATGGGCGAGATCGACGACAGCTCGCACAAGATCGCCGACATCATCGGCGTGATCGACGGCATCGCGTTCCAGACCAACATCCTCGCGCTGAACGCGGCCGTCGAGGCGGCGCGTGCGGGCGAGCAGGGGCGCGGCTTTGCGGTCGTCGCCGGCGAAGTGCGTTCGCTTGCGCAGCGCAGCGCGACGGCCGCGAAGGAAATCCGCGAACTGATCGTCGACTCGGTCGAGCGCGTGCGCAACGGATCGACGCTCGTCGGCCAGGCCGGCACGACGATGGGCGAGATCCTGCAGGCGGTCGCGCGCGTGACCGACATCATGGGCGAGATCGCCGCCGCGTCGGAGGAGCAGGCGAGCGGGATCACGCAGGTCGGACGCGCGGTCACGCAGATGGACCAGGTCACGCAGCAGAATGCGGCGCTCGTCGAGCAGGCGGCCGCGGCGGCCGCGTCGCTGCAGGAGCAGGCCGGGCGGCTGCGCGATGCGATCGGCGCGTTCCGTGTCGGCGATTCGGCCGAAGCGGCGCCGCGTGCGTCGCGTCCCGCGCGTCCGCACGCCGACGAGCCGGCCATCGAGCGGCACGACGCCGGCAGCGAGACGGTCGCCGCCTGACGCGCGGCGTGCCACGGGCATCGGGACACGGCGA
>NZ_KV786507.1:25957-33504 GCF_001806955.1 Burkholderia sp. HMSC10F09 | reverse complement strand
GGCGCGCTGCCGCCGTCGGCGGCGCGCGCGAGCGAACTGCAATACCGCAACGCGCAGCTCGACGCGATTCGCGCGACCGGGGCGCGCCTCGCGGATACCGCGCGCCTCTACCAGGCGATGGGCACGCCGCCGACCGAGCGCGCCGACACGGTCGCGACCGATCGGCCTGCGCGCGATGCGGCGGCGGCGTCACGGCCACCGTCGTCGCCGGTGTCGCCGTAGCCGCGCCGCGTGCGCTCGCGCGATGCGCGAGCGCTTTGCAACTTCCGCTTGACCCTCACGTAGCGTAACGTTCGAGACTCCAGTGTGCGCACCGAACGGAGGACATCATGCGGCTGAAAGTGGGAGAACTGGCGAAACGCAGCGGACTGACCGTCCGCACGCTTCATCACTATCACGCGATCGGCCTGCTGACTCCTTCGGCGCGTGCCGACAACGGCTATCGGCTGTACGACCGCCGCGACATCGCCCGGCTGCATCAGATCCAGGCGCTGCGTCGGTTCGGACTGTCGCTCGCCGAAATCGGCGACTACCTGAACCAGCCCGACACGCCGCTCGTCGAGCTCGTCGCGAAGCAGATCGCGTCGCTCGACCGGCAGCTCGCGCAAGCCGCGCAGCTGCGCGAGCGGCTCGTCCAACTGCACGCGCAGCTCGCGGCGGGTACCGAGCCGGAGCTGGCCGATTGGCTCACCACACTGGAGTTGATGACCGTGTACGACAAATATTTTTCCGAGGAAGAACTCGCGCGCCTGCCGATGTATCGCAAGAGCCAGACCGGCGATGCCGAATGGATCGCGCTCGTCGCCGACGTGCGTGCGCTCCACGACGCCGGCGTGCCGGCCGAGGACGAGCGCGTACGTGCGCTCGCCGATCGCTGGATGGCGCTGCTCGTGCGCGACACGAACAACGATCCGCGGCTGCTCGCGAAGCTGAACCTGATGCACGAGCGCGAGCCGTCGATGCAGGCGCAGATCGGCATTACCACGGCGCTGCGCGACTACGTGCTGCGCGCGAACGCCGAAACGAAGATGCGGATCTTCGAGAAGTATCTCGATCCGGACGAGATTCGTTTCATGCGTGCGCACTACGGCGAACGCGCGATGGAGTGGCCGCTGCTGATGGCCGACGTGCGCGATGCGCTCGAAGCCGGCAAGCGGCCCGATTCGCCGGAAGGCCGTGCGCTCGCGCAGCGCTGGATGGCGCTGTTCCGCGGCTATGCGGGCGACGATCCGGCCACGCACGCGAAATTCCGTCAGGCGATGGCGAACGAGCCGGCGCTGAAGAAGGACGCGTGGGTCGACGATGCGCTGCTCGGCTTCATGCGCGAAGCGATGGCGCAGCTCGCGCCGGCGCGCTGAGCGCCGAATGCGGTGTGCGGTGCGTGTTACGCGTCGCGCGCCGTCTGCCGTGTGCCGCGTGTCGCGCGCTGTGCAGCGTGTGCCGCGCGGTGTCGCGCGATGCAACGCACGCTCGATTCAGCGCGTGCGCACGCGTAACCCGAGCGCCTTCATCCGCCGGTACAGCGTGCGCTCGCTGAGGCCGACCTGCGCGGCCAGCGCCTTGCGCGTGCCGTCGAACGACGCGGCGAGCCGCACGAGTTCCGCGTCGGATACGCCGCGCGCGGCCGCCGCCACAGATGGCGCCGCCGCGGTGGCCGACACGAGTTCGGCCGGCAAATGCTCGACGCGGATCGTGCCGTCGTCCGCGAACAGGCACGCGCGTTCGAGCACGTTGCGCAGCTCGCGGATGTTGCCGGGCCACGCATACGCATCGAGACACGCGAGCGCCGGTTCGGTCAGCACGTACGGGCGCGCGAGCGCGTCGCCGGCGGCCGCGCGCGCGTTCGCGATCCGTCGCAGGATCGACTCGGCAAGCAGCGCGACGTCGCCGCGCCGCTCGCGCAGCGGCGGCAGCGCGATCGGAAACGCATTGATCCGGTAGTACAGATCCTGCCGAAAGCGGCCGTCGACGATCATGTCACGCAGCGGCTTGTGCGTCGCCGCGACGAGCCGGAAATCGGCGCGCAGCGCCTCGACACCGCCGACGCGCCGGAACGTGCCCGACTCGATCAGCCGCAGCAGCTTCACCTGCATCGGCAGCGGCACGTCGCCGATCTCGTCGAGAAACAGCGTGCCGCCCTGCGCCGTCTCGACGACGCCCGGCTTGCGCTGGTTCGCGCCCGTAAATGCGCCCTTCTCGTAGCCGAACAGTTCGCTCTCGAACAGCGTTTCGGCAATTCCCGAACAGTCGACGACGACGAACGGCCCCATCGCGCGATCGCTCGCCTCGTGCAGCGCACGCGCGAACAATTCCTTGCCGGTGCCCGACTCGCCGAGCAGCAGCACCGGCAGCGTCGACGGCGCGACGCGCTGCAGCGCGCCCAGCGCCGCATTGAACGACTCCGCGCTGCCGACGAGCCCTTCCGCGCTCGGCTGCGCCGACGCGCTGCGCACGGTCGTCAGCCGCTCGACGTACGCGATCACGTCGCCGCCCGCGTCGAAGATCGGCCGCAGCTCGACGTCGACGTGCTCGGGCCCGCGCGGCGTGTGATGAATATGCAGCACGCGATCGAGGCCGCGCAGCGCTTTCGCGCGCTTCATCGGGCAGTGCTCGCCGGCCTGGTCGCACGGCACGTCGTAGTGGTGCGATACCTGAAAACAGTGCCGGCCGACGTGCTCGACGCCCGCGACGCCGAACTGCCGCCGGTACGCGCCGTTCGCCGCGAGGATCCGGTAGTCGGGATCGACGACGATCGTCGGCTGCGGATCCTGTTCGAGATAGGCGACGAGCGCACGCACGTCGGGCGCGAGCGCCGGCGCGTGCGGCGGCACGGGAACGATCGGAATGGTGTCGTGCGGATTCATCGGGATTCCGGGGGATCGAGCGGAGCATGCGGCGGCCGCGACGAGCCAGCGCGCTCGGCCGGAACTGCCACAAAGACTGCCAATTCTGCCACACGACTGCCAAGCATGGCAGCAAGCCGCGCGGACCGTGACGTGGCGACGTCCGCGCGCCGCCTCGCGCGCGCCGAAAACCTGTGCGCAATCAACGACCTGCCTGGACAGCGAGCGCCGTCCTGCCCGCTGGCACGGTTCTTGAGCCATAGATCGCCGTTGTTCCATCCACCGTTCGAGGACATTCCCGTGACGCACTCTGCCGGCCTGGCGGTCGAAGGCTTTTTCGACCCGGCGACCCACACCGTCAGCTATCTGCTGCTCGACACCGCGACGCGCGCCTGCGCGCTGATCGACAGCGTGCTCGATTACGACCCGAAGTCCGGCCGCACGCGCACGGACAGCGCCGATCGGCTGATCGCGCGCGTCGCCGAACTCGGCGCGACCGTCCATTGGCTGCTGGAGACACACGTGCATGCCGATCACCTGTCGGCCGCGCCGTACCTGAAGGCGCGCGTCGGCGGGCAAATCGCGATCGGCGCACACGTGCGGCGCGTGCAGCACGTGTTCGGCGACCTCTTCAATGCGGGCCCCGACTTCGCGCGCGACGGCAGCCAGTTCGACGCGCTGCTCGACGACGGCGACACGCTCGTGCTCGGCACGCTGACGATCCGTGCACTGCACACACCCGGCCATACGCCCGCATGCATGACCTACTGCGTCGACGACGCGACGCAGCGTGCGGCATTCGTCGGCGATACGCTCTTCATGCCCGACTACGGCACCGCCCGCTGCGATTTTCCGGGCGGCGACGCGCGCACGCTGTACCGCTCGATCGCGCGCGTACTCGCGCTGCCGCCCGACACGCGGCTCTATCTGTGCCACGACTACCAGCCGGGCGGGCGCGATGTGCAGTTCGTGACGACCGTCGCCGAGCAACGCCGCGCGAACGTGCACGTGAAGGACGGCGTGACCGAGGACGACTTCGTCGCGATGCGCACCGCGCGCGACGCAACGCTCGAGATGCCGGTGCTGATGCTGCCGTCCGTGCAGGTCAACATGCGCGCCGGCCATCTGCCCGAACCCGAAAACAACGGCGTGCGCTATCTGAAGATCCCGCTCGACGCGATCTGAGAGCCGGCCCGCCCTTCAAACGAGAACCCCGACATGACTCTTCGCACGCTGACCGACACGCTCGCCGTGTCGCCGCAGATCGCCGTTGCCGACCTGCCCGCGCTGCACGCCGCCGGCATCCGCACGATCGTCTGCAACCGTCCGGACCGCGAAAGCGCCGAGCAGCCCGACCTCGCCGAGATCCGCGCGGCCGCCGCGCCGCTCGGCATCGCGGTCCACCATCTGCCGGTCGAACCGGGCAGGATCACCGACGACCACGTCGCGCAGTTCCGCACGCTGCTCGCGTCGGCCGCCGGCCCGACGCTCGCCTACTGCCGCACCGGCACGCGCTCGGCGACGCTATGGGCGCTGTCGCAGGCAGGCCGCATGCGCGCCGACGACATCGTCGCAACGGCCGCCGCGGCCGGCTACGACCTCGCCGCGCTCGCGCCGCGGCTTGCAGGCGGGACCGCCGACGCGACGCACGCGCCCGACGCACGCCACGAGATCGTGATCGTCGGCGCCGGTGCGGCGGGCATCGCGGTCGCATCGAGCTTGCTTGCGCGCGAGCGCGCGCTCGACATCGCGATCGTCGATCCGGCCGACGTCCACTACTACCAGCCGGGCTGGACGATGGTCGGCGCGGGCGTTTTCGAGGCCGGCACGACTGCGCGCGCGATCGCCGACGTGCTGCCGCGCGGCGTGCAGCGCATCCGTGCGGCGGTCGCCGCGTTCGAACCCGACGCGCATGCGGTCGTGCTCGACGACGGCCGGCGCATCGGCTACGGCAAGCTCATCGTGTGTGCGGGGCTCAAGCTCGACTGGCAGGCGATCGACGGTCTCGCCGACACGCTCGGCCGCAACGGCGTCACGTCGAACTACCGCTACGACCTCGCGCCGTACACGTGGGAGCTCGTGCAGGCATTTCGCGGCGGCCGCGCGCTGTTCACGCAGCCGCCGATGCCGATCAAGTGCGCGGGCGCGCCGCAGAAGGCGATGTATCTGTCCTGCGATCACTGGCAGCGCACGGGACGACTGGGCGCCGCCCACGTCGAGTTCCTCAATGCCGGCAACGCGCTGTTCGGCGTCGCCGACTACGTGCCCGCGCTGATGGCATATGTGAAGCGCTACGGGATCGCGCTGTCGTTCGGCCACAACCTCGTCGCGATCGACGGCCCCGCGCGCCGCGCGACATTCGTGCGCACACTGCCCGACGGCAGCACCGAAACGGTCGTCCGCGCGTTCGACATGATTCACGTCGTGCCGCCGCAGAAGGCACCCGATTTCGTGCGCGCGAGCGCGCTCGCGGACGCCGCCGGCTGGGTCGACGTCGATCCGGCGACGCTGCGCCACCGCCGCTACGCGGACATCTTCGCGCTCGGCGACGTGACCAACACGACGAACGCGAAGACCGCGGCGGCCGCGCGCAAGCAGGCGCCCGTCGTCGCGCACAACGTGCTCGCATCGCTCGGCCGCGCGGCGGGCGAAGCGGCCTACGACGGCTACGGCTCCTGCCCGCTGACGGTCGAACGCGGCAAGATCGTGCTCGCCGAATTCCTGTACGGCGGCAAGGTCGCGCCGACCTTCCCCGCCTGGCTGCTCGACGGCCGGCGCCCGTCGCGGCTCGCCTGGCTGCTGAAGGCGCGCGTGCTGCCGCCGCTGTACTGGGACGCGATGCTGAAAGGCCGCGAGTGGCTCGCGCAGCCCGCGATCGTCCGATAAGCGCCGCCCGTTCGACGGAATCCAATCATGCTGGTTTCTCTCCTACTCGGCGGCTGCGTCGGCGCGGTGCTCGGTCTGACCGGCGCCGGCGGCGGCATCCTCGCAGTGCCGGCACTCGTCGTCGGCATGGGCTGGCCGATGCAGCAGGCGACGCCTGTCGCGCTCGTCGCGGTGGCCGGCAGCGCCGCGCTCGGCGCGCTCGAAGGCTTTCGCCGCGGGCTCGTCCGCTATCGGGCGGCGCTCCTGATGGCCGTGGCCGGCGTGCCGCTGACGACACTCGGCGCCCGCCTCGCGCACGTGCTGCCGCAGCGCGTGCTGCTCGCGCTGTTCGCGCTGACGATGCTGATCGTCGCCACGCGCCTGCTGCGCCAGGCGCTGCGGCAGCCGACGGCCGATGCGCAGGTTTCGCCGCTCTGCGTCGGTCGCGTGAATCCCGACACGGGCCGTCTCGTGTGGTCCTGGCCCGTCGGCCTCGCGCTCGCATCGACGGGCGCGGTGACGGGGCTGATGACGGGCCTGCTCGGCGTCGGCGGCGGCTTCGTCATCGTGCCGATGCTGCGCAAGTTCACCAACGTGTCGATGCATGGCATCGTCGCGACGTCGCTGATGGTGATCGCGCTCGTCGGCACGGGCGGCGTGTTCGCGACGCCCGCGGCCGGCACGCACGCAGCGATCGACGTGATGCTGTGGTTTACGGTCGCGACCGCGCTCGGCATGGCGGCCGGCCGCGGCGCGTCGCGGCACTTGTCCGCGCGGCATGTGCAGGCGGGCTTCGCGACGGTGCTGGTCTGCGTCGCACTCGGGCTGCTCGCCAAGGCCGCGTTCGGCGCGTGAGCGGCCGCCGCACGCAATCAAAGACAACGCCCGGGCCGATCGACATCGGCACCGGGCGTTGCTCGTTGCGATCGCAACGTTCGGGTCAGGCCGTCGCGAACGCCGCCATCCGCTTGCGCTCCTGCCGCAGCATCACGAAGTTCGCAACGACGACGCCGATCGTCACCGCGACGATGAACAGCGTCGCGAGCGCGTTCATCTCCGGGTTCAGGCCGAGGCGCACGCGCGAGAACACGACGAGCGGCAGCGTCGTCGAGCCGGGGCCCGACAGGAACGCCGACAGCACCAGATCGTCGATCGATAGCGTGAACGACAACAGCCAGCCCGCGATCAGCGCCTGCGAGATCAGCGGCAGCGTGATCGTGAAGAACACCTTCAGCGGCGTCGCGCCGAGATCGAGCGCGGCCTCTTCCAGCGACGGATTCAGCTCGCGCACGCGCGACTGCACGATGATGGCGACGTACGAGATGCACAGCATCACGTGGCCGAGCCAGATCGTGAAGATGCCGCGCTCGGCCGGCCAGCCGATCCACTTCGCGAGTTCGATGAACAGCAGCAGCAGCGAGATCCCCTGAATCACTTCGGGAATCACGAGCGGCGCGTTGATCATCCCGCTGAACAGCGCGAAGCCGCGAAAGCGCCCCATCCGCGCGAGCACGAAGCCGGCCCACGTGCCGATGATCACCGATGCGAACGCGGTCAGCACGCCGATCTTCAGCGACAGCCACGCGGCCGTCAGCAGCTCGTCGTCGTCGACGAGCGCCGCATACCAGCGGAACGAGAAGCCCGACCACACGGTGACGAGCTTCGACTCGTTGAACGAGTAGACGATCAGGCTGATGATCGGGATGTACAGGAACGCGAACCCGGCAAACAGCGCGGCGAACTGCAGATAACGATTCGGTTTCATCGACGACGGCCCTCCTGCTCCTTCGCCTGGAAGTGCTGGAACATCGCCATCGGCACGAGCAGCAGCAGCACCAT
>NZ_KV786507.1:24439-25937 GCF_001806955.1 Burkholderia sp. HMSC10F09 | reverse complement strand
CGAGCAGCAGCAGCACCATCGCGCAGGTCACGGCCGACGCCATCGGCCAGTCTGCGTTGTTGAAGAACTCGTTCCACATGACGCGGCCGATCATCAGCGTGTTCGCACCGCCGAGCAGTTCGGGGATCACGTACTCGCCGACTGCCGGAATGAACACGAGCAGGCAGCCCGCGATGATCCCGTTCTTCGACAGCGGCAGCGTGATCTGCACGAACGCCTTCCACGGCTTCGCGCCAAGGTCGTACGCGGCTTCGAGCAGACGCAGATCCATCTTCACGAGATGCGCATAGAGCGGCATGACGAGGAACGGCAGATACGAATAGACCATGCCGATATAGACCGCGTAGTTGGTCCGGTACAGCTCGATCGGCGTGTGGATCAGCCCGATCCACATCAGGAAGTTGTTCAGCAGGCCGTTGTTCTTCAGGATCCCGATCCACGCATACACGCGGATCAGGAACGACGTCCAGAACGGCAGCATCACGCCCATCATCAGCAGATTGCGCGTGGCCGGATTCGAGCGCGCGATGTAGTACGCCATCGGATAGCCGATCAGCAGACAGAGCAGCGTCGTGATCGCGGCAACGACCACCGAGTTCACGTACGTCGCGAAGTACAGGCTGTCCGACAACAGGAACGCGTAGTGCGACAGGTTCAGCGCGATGTGCACGACGCCGTCCGCGTACGACGCGAGCTCCGAATACGGCGGAATGCCGAGCTGCAGCTCCGCGAAGCTGATCTTCACGACCAGCACGAACGGCACGAGGAAGAACAGCACGAGCCACGTGAACGGTCCGGCCACCACCGCGGTGCCGCCCGTCAGGTTGAAGCGCCGCACCGGCCACGCGAGCAGGGACTTGAGCGCGTTCATGACGTCAGCACCACCCCTGCCGTCGCGCTCCAGCGCACGTAGATCTCGTCGCCGAGCGCCGGCGTGTCGAGTTCCGAAATCGCGAGGCTCGACACGTTCGCGATCACCGTCTTGCCGCCATCGAGCTTCACGTGATACAGCGAATAGCCGCCCATGTACGCGACGTTCGTGATCGCACCGCGCGCCCAGTTGAAGGCGCCTTCGGGCGGCTTGCGCGTGAGCGCGATCCGCTCGGGGCGCACCGATACCGTCACCGGCATCCCGAGCGGGCCCGTGATCCCGTGGCTCACGTACAGCCGGCTCGGCAACTCCGGCGATTCGATATACACGTGGTCGGGCTCGTCCTCGACCGTCACGCCGTCGAACAGGTTCGTCGACCCGATGAATTCGGCCGAGAAGCGGCTGTTCGGATATTCGTAGACTTCGTTCGGCGAGCCGATCTGCACGATCTGACCTTCGCTCATCACGGCGAGGCGGTTCGCCATCGTCATCGCCTCTTCCTGGTCGTGCGTGACCATGATGCAGGTCACGCCGACCTTGTGCAGGATGTTGACGAGCTCGATCTGCGTGCGCTGGCGGATCTGCTTGTCGAGTGCCGACATCGGCTCGTCGAGCAGCAGCAGCTTC
>NZ_KV786507.1:15642-24419 GCF_001806955.1 Burkholderia sp. HMSC10F09 | reverse complement strand
GCTGGTGCGGCTTGCGCTTCGCGTACTTGCCCATCTGCACGAGATCGAGCGCCGCGGCGACGCGCTCCTTCAGCTCGGCCTTCGGCGTGCCTTCCTGCTTCAGCCCGAACGCGACGTTCGACTCGACCGACATGTGCGGAAACAGCGCATACGACTGGAACATCATGTTCACGGGTCGCCGGTACGGCGGCATCTGCGCGAGGTCCTCGCCGTCGATCAGGATCTTGCCGGACGTGACCGTCTCGAGGCCGGCAAGCATGCGCAGCAGCGTCGACTTGCCGCAGCCCGAGCTGCCGAGCAGCGCGAACAGTTCGCCCTGGCGCACGTTCAGGTTGACGCTGCGCACCGCTTCGGTGTCGCCGAACTTCTTCGCGACGTCGATGATCTGGACAAAGTTCTCCGCGCGTGCGTCCGCGCCCGACGGGGAGCCCGGCGGGGAAACGAAAGACGGCGCGCCCGTGGCCGGCGGACTCGACTGGCTCTTCATGATGTGCTGCTTCTCTCCTGCGTTTGAACGAACAAAGCCCCCGGGGACACCAGGGGCTTGATGACTGCTGGCTTCACTGCGACGCGTATCAGCGTCCCGACTTCAGCTCGGTCCACAGACGCGTCTGCAGACGCTGAATCTCGGGCGGCAGCGGCTTGAGCAGGAACAGCGTCTTCACGACGTCGGCCGGCGGGTACACGGCCGGGTCGTTCGCGACGTCGGGCCGCACGTACTTGCGGGCTTCGGCGTTCGCGCTCGGGTAGTACACGGCGTTGGTGATCGCCGCATGCACCTTCGGATCCTCGATGTAGTTGATCCACTGCAGCGCGGCTTCCTTGTTCTTCGCGTCCTTCGGAATCGCCATCACGTCGAACCAGACCGGCGCGCCGCCCTTCGGAATGTAGTACTCGATCTTGTACGGCTTCTTCGCCTCGAGCGCGCGGTGCTTCGCGATCACGACGTCGCCCGACCAGCCGAACGCGAAGCAGATGTCGCCGCCGACCATGTCGTTGATGTAGCCCGACGAGTTGAATTGCGTGATGTACGGACGGATCTTCTTCAGCACTTCCATCGCGGCCTTGTAGTCGGCCGGGTTCGTGCTCATCGGATCCTTGCCGATGTAGTGCAGCGTCGCCGCGAACATCTGGTCGGGTGCGTCGAGCACCGACACGCCGCAGGTCTTCAGCTTCGAGATGTTCTCGGGCTTGAACAGGATGTCCCAGTTGTCGAGCGCGACCTTGCCGAGCACCTGCTGCGCCTTGTTGACGTTGTACGCGAGGCCCGTCGTGCCGTAGGCCCAGGGCACCACGTACTTGTTGCCCGGATCCGCGCCGGCGACGAGCGACATCAGCTGCGGATCGAGATACTTGAGGTTCGGCAGCTTCGACTTGTCGAGCGGCGTGAAGATGCCGGCCGCGATCTGCTTGCCCGCGTAGTTGCTGGTCGGCACGACGATGTCGTAGCCCGAGCTGCCGGCGAGCAGCTTGGCCTGCAGCGTGTCGTCGCTGTCGTAGTTGTCGTAGCGGACCTTGACGCCGGTCTGCTTCTCGAAGTTCGGGATCGTGTCCTTCGCAATGTAGTCCGACCAGTTATAGACATTGAGCTGCGTATCCTTCGCTGCTGCCGCCGATGCGCCCACACAGAGCGCGAGCGCCGCGAACCGGCCCGCCACCTTTGCTTTCATCCCGTTCTCCCTTCGGCCGGACCGCTTGCCCGGCTGCCGTCTGCCTCGTGATGGCGCCGCATTCCGTCGCGCCGCCCCTAGAAAACCCCGAACGCTACCATCATTCGCGCCCCGTCACAAAAAAATCATGCCGGTGTCGCGCAAACGGAACAGATTCCCGCCGCCGGCCGCCTCGGCCGCCCGTGCGGCGGGGCATTCCGGGGGAAATTCTATCGGGTAATCCGCGGCTGTCCATCGGAAAAAGGACGCCGGGCGTGGTGTCGTGCGACCGCGTCGCGGCAGCCGTCCGGCGCGATGCTTTAAAATGGCGCGCTCACGATTTCCTCCGCACGAACCGTCCCGATGGCCTCCAATCTCCACGACCTGCCCGACAGCCCCTGCATCGGCGTCTGCTCGACCCTCTTCGACGAAGTCTGCAAGGGCTGCGGCCGCACGGCCGCCGAGGTCTCGAACTGGGTGTTCATGAGCGACGACGAAAAGCGCGCCGTGTGGGCGCGCATCACGCGCGAAGGCACCGCGATGCGGTTCCGCAACGACAAGCTGTAAGCGCGCGCCGCACGAATAAAAAACGCGGCATGCCGACTGCCATGCCGCGAACCCCAACTCCGTTCGTTTCGTGCCGCGTGCGGCGCTAGAACTTCATCCCGACACCCACCCCGACGATCAGCGGATCGATATGCAGCGTGCCGATGCCGCGGTCGCCGAGCGTCGCGTCCGTGCTCATCCAGATCTTCTTCACGTCGACGTTCAGGAACACGCGCTTCGTCATCTGCACGTCGACGCCGAACTGCAGCGCCGGCCCGAAGCTGCTCTTGCCGATCGACACGCCCTCGCCGCCGACGTTGAGCCCGTTGTTGTAGAAGTACGTGTAGTTCAGCCCCGCGCCGACGTACGGCCGCACCTTGCCCGCATGGTTGAAGTGGTACTGCAGCAGCAGCGTCGGCGGCAGCACGTTTACGCCGCCGAGATGGCCGGCGCTCGACGTCACCTGATGCCGCGACGTGCCGAGGATCAGCTCGACGCCCAGGTAGTCGCGGATCATGTACGTGAAATCGAGCTCCGGCACGATCGCGTTGTTCACGCCGACGTTCAGCGCGCCGAGCGTATCGCTGCCGCGCTCGTTCGGCTGGATGCTGATCGCGCGCAGCCGCGCGAGGACGTCGCCCTGATGAATGCCGTCGCCGGGCGACGCCGCCTGCGCGAGCGACGGCAGCGCGACGCTCGCGGCCACCACGGCCGCGGCGATGAGACGTGTTCGAATCGTGTCAATGGTTTGGTGCATGGTACGGACCCCCGAATAATGATCTCCATTTTCCGTGTAGGGTCTTTCGCGCATCTTGATGTCCGTCAAGCCAGCGTAAACGCGGGACGGTTTGTCGCAGGCTCTGCCGCGCGGCCGGTCAGCAGCAGGTCGAGCAGATCGCGCACGCTGCGGATCGCACGGCCGAACGGCAGCGCTTCGCGGCCGCGGAAGAACAGGCCGTTGGCGACGTCGCCGCGCAGTGCGGCGGCGAGCCGCGTATCGATGCAGAAATGCCCGAACCGTTCGATGCCGTCGCGCAGCCCGCATACGCTCAGGCATTCGAGCGCGGTCGGGCAGCGCTGCTTCAGCGCGCCGAGTTTCGCGCGGATGCGCGCCTCGTTGCGCAGATAGCGGTCGAGCCACGGCGTTCTGACCGCGCGCGCGGGCAGGCCCGTCACGCTGACGAATTCGACGATGTCGTCCGGCGTCGCATCGGCGAGCACGCGCTTGAAGTTCGGATGCGCGTCGCCCTCCTCGGTCACCGCGAACGGCGTGCCGATCTGGACGCCGTCCGCACCGGCGTCGAGCGCCGCGCGCACCGCGTCGTGGCTGTTGATGCCGCCCGCGACGATCAGCGGAATCGCGTCGCGGGCGATGCCGAGCGACGCGATCGCCTGCGCGGCGTCGTCGAGCACGCGTGCGAGGTCGAAGCGCGGATCGTGCATGTCGGCGAGCTGCGTGACGCCGAGGTGGCCGCCCGCATGCGCGGGATGCTCGATGACGATCGCGTCGGGCAGCCGGCCCTTCTTCATCCACTTCTTGAGGACCAGCGCGATCCCGCGGCCGTCCGACAGGATCGGAATCAGCGCAATGTCGCGGCCCTGCACGAGATCGGGCAACTCGAGCGGCAGACCGGCGCCCATCACGATCGCGTCGGCGCCCTCGTCGCAGGCCACGCGGACGTAGTCCGCATGCGCGCTCACCGCCTTCATCACGTTGACTGCGACCATCCCGCGCCCTTGCGCGTACGTCTTCGCGAGCCGGATCTCGCGCGCGAGCGCTTCGAGGTTCGCCGCTTCGAGCGTCGCACGGTCGGGCTGCGCGCGACAGCGTGCGAGCAGATCCGCATGATGGTGCCGCAGGTCGATGCTCGCGATCGTGCCGAGCGCGCCCTCGTGCGCGACGCTGCCGGCCAGCCGGTGCGCGGAGATGCCGACGCCCATGCCGCCCTGCACGATCGGCAACAAGGGACGGCCGCGGATCGTGAGCGGCGGGAAAGAACTGCGGACGGTCATCTGAAGCCTCGTCGAAACATCGTCGGAAACGCGATGATCGACGATCGGCCGCCGCGCACGTTGACGGCCGTCAACGAACGACGACGGCACGCGTGCGCGCCGTCGTCGCGCCGCTCAGGCGGGCTTGCGCGCGGGCAGCGGCAGCGACTTGTACTCGAGATATTCGTCGAGACCGTACACGCCGTTCTCGCGGCCGCACCCCGACCGCTTGAAGCCGCCGAACGGCGCGGCCGGATTCCACGCGCCGCCGTTGATGTCGACCTGGCCCGTGCGCAGCCGGCGTGCGACGCGCAGCGCACGCTCGTCGCTGCCGGCCCGCCTCGGGAAAGCGGTCATTCCAGCGACCGCCGCACGCGCCGACGACGCCCGCCACGCGCGCGTGCACGCCGTTCCGGCGATGCAACACCGGCGCAACACCGGCACGACGACGGATGCGCGGCGTGGCCTGCATCGTGCTATGTTTTTAATATCGGCGCCGGCCCGCGCGGCCGCGCCACCCGGAACCGATGCCTTTCGTGAGCGCTGCCATGACCGACGCATCCCACACCCTCGGCTCGCACGACCGCCTCGAGCTGCTTTGCTGGCTCACCTGCGGCAATCTCGGCGCGTTTTACCTGAACGAATCCTGGCCCGACGCCGCCTTTCAAGTGAAGGCCGCGCACCGCTGGCTCGATCGTCATCAGCGGCAAGCCGACTGGCTCGCGATCGCGAAGCTCGCGGCGCTCGCGCAGGACATCGCGAAGCGCCATGCGAGTTTCGTCGACGCCACGTGGGCACGCGACGCCGTCGAGGAAATCGTCGACACCGACGATCTCGACTATCGCGCGAAGCTCGTGCAGTGGGTGTACGACGACTGCTGCAAGGCGCTCGCCGACAAACGGCTGGCGGACTAATCGCCGCCCGGGTCAGACGATCGGCAGCCGGTGCGTCGACTTCAGCTGGCGCAGCGACAGATTGGAGCGGATGCTCAGCACGCCCGGCAGCTTGCGCAGCACCTTCTCGACGAAATGGCTGTAGTCGTCGAGATCGGCCGCGACCACCTGCAACAGGAAATCCGCTTCGCCGGTCGTGTTGTCGCACGCGAGCACGTTCGGGCTCGCGGCGATCAGCCGTTCGAATTCGGCGGTCACTTCCTCGCTGTGCTGCGTGCAGACGATCTGCACGAACGCCATCACGCCGAGTCCGAGCTTGCGGCGGTCGAGCCGCGCGTGATAGCCCTCGATCAGCCCCGCTTCCTCGAGGCGCCTGAGCCGGCGCCAGCACGACGTCTCGCTCAGCGAGAACGCTTCCGCGAGCCGCGCATTCGACACGCGCCCGTCCCGCTGCAGCATGTCGAGCATCCCGCGATCGATCTTGTCCAGTTGTTCCATGAAAGCTCCTTGCAGCGATGGCGCATGGGTCGCAAGGCTAGCCCAAAAGAGACGGCATCTCAATCGGAAAACGAAAGATAAATCCGATATTGCGCGGTTATATTGAAAGACTCATTCGCAATTGGAGGAAATCGTGAAAGCAGTCGTTTACGAAGCATTCGGCGCCGCGCCGCGCGTGATGCAGGTCGCGGACCCGACGCCCGCGCCGGACGGCGTCGTGATCGAGGTGAAGGCGACCGGCGTCTGCCGCAGCGACTGGCACGGCTGGATGGGGCACGATCCGGACATCGTGCTGCCGCACGTGCCGGGACACGAACTGGCAGGCGTGGTCGTCGCGACCGGTGCGGACGTCACGCGCTGGAAGGCCGGCGACCGCGTGACCGTGCCGTTCGTCGCTGGCTGCGGCCGCTGCCCGGAGTGCCACTCCGGCAACCAGCAAGTGTGCGAGCGGCAGTTTCAGCCGGGCTTCACGCACTGGGGTTCGTTCGCCGAATTCGTCGGCATCCATCATGCGGACCTGAACCTCGTGCGGCTGCCCGACTCGCTCGATTTTCCGACCGCGGCGAGCCTCGGCTGCCGGTTCGTCACGTCGTTTCGCGCGGTCGTCGATCAGGGGCGCACGTCGGCAGGCGAATGGGTCGCGGTGCACGGCTGCGGCGGCGTCGGGTTGTCGGCGATCATGATCGCGAACGCGATCGGTGCGAATGTCGTCGCGGTCGACATTTCGGCGGCCGCGCTCGCGCTCGCGCGCGCGGTAGGCGCCGCGGCGACCGTCGATGCATCGCAGGTCGGCGACGTCGTCGATGCGGTGAAGGACATCACCGGCGGCGGCGCGCACGTGTCGCTCGACGCGTTGGGTCACCCGAGCACCTGCTTCAACTCGATTGCGAACCTGCGTCGCCGCGGCCGGCACGTGCAGGTCGGGCTGATGCTCGGCGAGCATGCGACGCCGGCGGTGCCGATGAGCAAGGTGATCGCCCACGAGCTCGAAATTCTCGGCAGCCACGGAATGCAGGCGCATCGCTACGATGCCATGCTCGAAATGGTGCGCGCCGGCAAGCTGGCGCCGAGCCGGTTGATCGGCAAGGAAATCAGCCTCGGCGAATCGGTCGACGCGCTGATGAACATGAGCCGGTTCGAAGGCGCCGGTGTGACGGTCGTGACGGATTTTTCGCGCTGAAAGCGGATGCCGGGCGCGCCATCGCGTCGTCCGGCATCGCGTTGCGCGCACCGTTCGCGCGCGACGGCCCGACGCACGCGAACGGTGCGCGCTGCGGCTTACAGCAGCGATTTCGCCTGCGACAACACCTTGTCGCAGATCTGCTTCGTGACCTGCTGCTTCAGGCCGCCGCCGCTCAGATCGAGCTTGTTGCCGTTGCCGGCGTCCAGAATTCCGCTGGCGCCGCTCGTGTAGCCGCTGTCGGACGATGCATTGCCGCCAAGCTTGCCGAGCAGCGCGTCCTTCACCGACGACGCGCTGCCGGCCGCGCCGCCGAGATAATTGTTCTGGATGCAGAACTGCAGCACGCCCGCGACATTGCCGGTGCTGCCCGGCATGAGCGACGAGCCGCCACCGCCCAGTGCACCGCCGAGGCCGCCGAGATTGCCCAGCGCGCCGCCGGCGCTGCCGCCCGAATCGCCACCGCCGCCGACCTGCGCGTGGGCCACGGAAAACGGTGCGAGCAATCCGATCAGCGCGCCGGCGACGGTCGCGCGGTATAGACGTGCATTCATGCAAAACCTCCCGGGTTCTGACTGCGTGAGTGCGGTAAAGCGCATTCAAGGATAGGCAATCGATCCGGGCATGACAGCCCCTGTACGCGATTTGAAATGTCAGACATCGTGATTCCGCGGGGATTTGACAATGCTTGACGTGAGAGAGGCGCGGCGGCGATCGCGAGCGCCGCGCCGATCGAGGCGAACGACACGGCCGGACGGCAATTCGCAGAGCAGCATGCCGGCCAACGGCGATCGGGAGGTGAAGAGTGAATGGCGACGTCTGACCGGGTACTTGCGATCATCCGCGCCGTCTTATCGTGGGTACAACAAAAAAGCCCGCCGAGTACAACTTGGCGGGCTTCCTGAGCGCAATTGCGTAAATCAGATTCGGTACAAATCAGCGAATCAATCCTGCCCCTGGCTCGCGAGGAAATCCTCGTAATTCCCACCGAAGTCGACGAGCGTACCGTCCGTCTTCACTTCGATGATCCGGTTCGCCAGCCCGCTCACGAACTCGCGGTCGTGCGACACGAAAATCAGCGTCCCTTCGAACTTCTCGAGCGCGATCTGCAGCGACTCGATCGATTCCATGTCCATGTGGTTCGTCGGCTCGTCCATCAGCAGCACGTTGTGGCGGCCGAGCATCAGCTTGCCCCAGATCATGCGGCCCTTCTCGCCGCCCGACAGCACCTTCACCGACTTCTTGATGTCGTCGGCCGAGAACAGCAGGCGGCCGAGCGTGCCGCGCACCATTGTCTCGTCGTCGCCGTCCTTGCGGTACTGGTCGATCCAGTCCATCAGCGTGATGTCGTCCGGGAACTCCTCGTACGTGTCCTGCGGCATGTAGCCGACGTTCGCGTTCTCGGCCCACTTCACCGAGCCGTGATCGAGCGTCAGGTTGCCGTACAGCGCGCGCAGCAGCGTCGTCTTGCCCGCGCCGTTCTCGCCGATGATCGCGATCCGCTCGCCCGGCTGCACCGACAGGTTGAAGTTCTCGAAGATCGTGCGGTCGTACTTCTTCGTGATGCCTTCGGCGACCACCGCGATGTTGTGCAGCTTCTTCTCGAACTCGAAACGGATGAACGGGTTCTGTCGCGAGGACGGCTTGAATTCCTCGATCTTGATCTTGTCGATCTGCTTCGCACGGCTCGTCGCCTGACGCGCCTTCGACTTGTTCGCCGAGAAGCGGCGCACGAAGTCCTGCAGTTCGGCCACGCGCTCCTTCGCACGCGCGTTCGCGGCCGCCTGACGCTCGCGCGCCTGCGCGGACGCGAGCATGTAGTCGTCGTAGTTGCCCGGCCAGACCTTCAGCGTGCCGTAGTCCATGTCGGCCATGTGCGTGCACACCGAGTTCAGGAAGTGACGATCGTGCGAAATGATGATCATCGTCGAGTTGTACTCGTTCAGCGTGTGCTCGAGCCAACGGATCGAGTTGATGTCGAGGTTGTTGGTCGGTTCGTCGAGCAGCAGCACGTCCGGC
>NZ_KV786507.1:0-15622 GCF_001806955.1 Burkholderia sp. HMSC10F09 | reverse complement strand
CGGTTCGTCGAGCAGCAGCACGTCCGGCTTCGAGAACAGCGCCTGCGCGAGCAGCACGCGCAGCTTCCAGCCCGGCGCGACGTCGCGCATCGGACCGTTGTGGAACTTCTCCTCGATGCCGATGCCGAGCAGCAGCGCGCCCGCGCGCGCCTCGGCGTCGTAGCCGCCGTATTCGGCGAACTTGCCTTCGAGTTCGGCTGCGTGCATGTAGTCGTCGTCGGTCGCGTCCGGGTTCGCGTAGATCGCATCGCGCTCGGTCATCGCGGCCCACATCTCGGTGTGGCCCATCATCACGACGTCGAGCACGCGCACGTCTTCGTACGCGAACTGATCCTGGCGCAGCTTGCCGAGACGCACGTTCGGCTCGAGCGCGACGTTGCCGCCGCTCGGCTCGAGATCGCCGCCCAGAATCTTCATGAACGTCGACTTGCCGCAGCCGTTCGCGCCGATCAGACCATAGCGGTTGCCCTCGCCGAATTTGACCGAGATATTCTCGAACAAGGGCTTCGGCCCGAATTGCATCGTGATGTTGGCAGTAGAAAGCACGGCAGGTCCCGTTAAGAGAGAAATCGACGGAAAACCGTGTATTTTAGCAGGTGTCGAAGAAACTGCAGACGGCACCGTTCCGTCCCCGCCAAGAGCGCCGCGCGCGGCGGGCGATGCCGCCCGCCGGCCGCCTCATTTGGACGCCTTCGCTGCCCCCTTCGCCGGCGCCTTCATCTGCGCGAACAATTGCGAGCACGGCACGTCCTTGTTGTTGCTCGGCGCGATCAGCGGAATCAGCGCCGCGAACGGATTGAGGAGCCCGAGGCCGACCATTGCGCCCGCGCGCAGCGCGAGCGCGCCCGCGTCGACGCCGACGTTCGGATTCTTGAACGTCCCCTTCGCATACAGCGGCGAGCGCAGCGAGAAGATCCGGAAGCCCTTCGTGTGCGGATGGATCTTCAGGTCGAGCGATTCGTCGCGCAGGTTGATCCTGCCGTCGACGTTGATCAGCGCGTCGTCGGTATCGAGCGCGAACACCTTCGGATCGAGCATCCCGTCGGTCGCGACGAAATCGATCGCCGCGCAGTTGATCTTCACGTCGCGATTGCCGAACAGCTTTTCGTAGACGACGTTCGCGACGTTCAGCCCGGCCGCCTCCATCAGCAGCCGGCTGATGCGGCCGTCCGTCACGAGCGCCTTCACCTCGCCGGTCGAGGTGGCCGCGAGCGCGGCCGGCGAATTGCCGCGCGCCGACAGCGACGCGTCGCCGTTGATTTCGCCGAGCGCCGACTGCATCACCTGCTGCGTCGGGAACAGCTGCCTGAGCTTCAGATGCCGTGCCGCGACCGTGAAGCGCCCCTTCAGCGGCGTACTGCTGCCGTCGAGGTGCGCGGTGGTCGCCAGCGTGCCGCCCGCGACGCCGAACTGCAGCGGCTGCAGCGACAGCACGCCGTCGGTCAGCACGATATGCGTATAGAGATTCGTGATCGGCAGCTTCGCGCTCTTGATCAGCTTGCGGCCGGTGAACTTCACGTCGGCGTCGAGCGCGCGCCAGCGATCGGTGCGGAACGTCTCGACCGGCAGCACGCGTCCCGGCGGCTGGCGCGTCGTATCGCCGCGCTGCGCCTTGCTCGCGGCCGTATCGGCGCCGATCACCGGCGCGAGATCGGAGAACTGCAGCAGGTTCGACACGAGCTCGCCGGACAGCTTCGGACGCGGGTCGCGCTGCGCGTACGTGAGCGTGCCGCCGAGATCGCTGCCGCCGACGCGGCCGTTGAAGTGTTCGTAGCGGAACGTGCTCGCGTTGCGCTTGAAGTTGCCGATCAGCCGCCCTTCGGTCGCATACGGCGGCGTGTCGGGCAGCGTGATGCCGGTGAGCGGATACAGATGCGACATCGACGTGCCCTGCAGCCACAGCCGCAGGTCGAGCGCCGCGAGATGCATCGGATCGGTCAGCGTGCCGACGATCGCGAGCCGGGTGTCGCCGGCCTTCACGTCGGCCTGCAGCGGAAACGGCCGCGTCGCGTCCTGTACCGCGAGCACGCCGCCGATCTTGCCGGTGCCGCTGATCGGCACGTTCCTGTAGCGGCCGTCGACCTTCAGCCCGAACGCGTAAGTCGGGCCGGTCGGTCGCGCAGGCGCGGCCGCACCGCTCGCGCCGGACGCGGGCGCCGTGGCGAACGCACCCGATGCCGAAGCCGCCGAGGCCGCCGACGTTGAAGATGCAACCGTCGCCGACGCACCGCTCGCGGCTTCCGGCGCGGACGCCGCAGACGCCTCGGACGCGACCTGCGCATCGGCTCGTGCGCCGAGCTGCGCGGCGCCGCGCTTGCCGACGCGCTGCGCGGACGCCGCGCGCGACGTGCGCTCCTGCTCCTTGAGCACGTCGCCGAGCGGAATCGGCTGCCCGAGCGTATCGATCGCGATTGTCAGATCGGCCTTCGTGATCGCGTCGCGATACGTGACGGTGCCCTTCGCGAATCCGAAGTTGTCGAGCCGCACGTCCCAGCGCGACGGCTGCGACGATTGCTTGAACTGAAAAGTCCAGGTGTTGCGGCCATCCGCGAGCCGTTCGAGATCGATCGCGGGATTGACGACGTCGATCGACGGAATGACGATCCGATGGGCGAGCAGCGGCAGGAGCGCAAGATCGAAATGCGCGGCGTCGAGCGTCGCGAATCGCGGCGACTTGGCCCAGTCCGGGTTTCCGATCTCGATCTGCGTCGCGGAGAAGCTCGGCCACGGCACCCATGCGCGCCAGCCGGTTTCGCCGTCGGGCCGACGCCAGTCGACCTTGATATCGCCGTTGATCGCGAACGGGCGGCCGAGCGCGTCGCTGACGTGCTCGTTGATCCACGGCTTCGCGCGGTTCCAGTCGAAGGTGACGATGAAGACGACGGTGGCCGCGATCAAGATCGCGACGATGCCGACGATCCATGCAGCCGTCTTTCCGATGACTCGGGTAAGCGTCATGGCTGTTCCGTTGTTGTTCTGCGCAGGCGTCGCGCCGTGCCGCACCGCGAACGGCGCGCGCACCCGCGCGGAATTTGCAATAGGTATTATGGCGCACGCCGTCGCACGACCTCGGCGCCATTAACGCTTTTTTTCATTTACGACATGACCGCCCCCACCGGCCTCATCGACGCGCACCAGATCACACGTCGCGACGCAGCCTCCGGCAAGACGCTGCTCGAGCCGACCGACTTCAGTCTCGCCGCCGGCGCGAGAATGGCCCTCACCGGCCCGTCGGGCTCGGGCAAGAGCGTGCTGCTGCGCGCGCTCGCGCTGCTCGACCCGCTCGATGGCGGCCAGATCCTGTGGCGCGGCGCGCGCATCCGGCGCAGCGCGATTCCGCGCTATCGGCGCAGCGTCGCGTACGTACGCCAGCGGCCCGCGCCGATGGACGGCACCGTCGAATCGCAACTGCGCTATCCGTATTCGCTCGCGATCTACCACGACGTCGCGTTCGATCGCGCACGCGTGCAAGCGCTGGCCGCGCGTGCGGGCCGCGGCGCCGACTTCCTCGCGAAGCGCGCGAGCGAGCTGTCGGGCGGCGAAGCGCAGATCGCGGCATTGCTGCGCGTGCTGCAGCTCGACCCCGACGTGCTGCTGCTCGACGAACCGACCTCCGCGCTCGACCCGGACTCGACGCGCGCGATCGAGGCGCTGGTCGGCGCATGGTTCGACGCCGCGCCCGATGCGCGCGCCTACATGTGGATCTCGCACGATCCGGCGCAGGCAGCGCGGATCGCGACCGCGCAACTGCGCATGCAGGCCGGCGTGCTGCGCGCCGCCGACGCACCGGAGGCCGCGCAATGAGCCCCGCCCTGCAGGATCTGAGCCTCGTCGACGTCGGCATCGCGGCGGCGCTCGTCGCCGTGAACGGCGCGATTTCGGCGGCGCTGTCGCTCGGCCTCGGCCGCAAGCTGGCGCTCGCCGCCGTGCGCACCGTCGTGCAACTGCTCGCGATCGGCTACGTGCTCGGCTGGGTATTCGGCCATCCGCACTGGTACGTCGTGCTGCCGCTCACCGCGCTGATGACGGCCGTGGCCGGATTCGCAGGGGCCGGGCGCAGCAAGCGCACGTACCGCGGGCAGCGCATCGACAGCATCGCGTCGATCTGGTTCAGCAGCTGGCTCGTCGCGGCGATCGGGCTGTTCGTCGTGATTCGCGTGCATCCGTGGTACGCGCCGCAATATATGGTCCCGATACTCGGGATGATCCTCGGCAACACGCTGACGGGCGTCGCACTCGGCGTCGAGCGGATGATGGAGGAGCTGACGGCGCGCCGCGATCGCGTCGAAACGGCGCTCGCGCTCGGCGCGACGCGCTGGGAAGCCGCGCAGGACGCCGCGCGTCAGGCCGTGCGCGCGGGGATGCTGCCGACGCTGAACCAGATGGCCGTGGTCGGCGTCGTGAGCCTGCCGGGCATGATGACGGGCCAGGTGCTCGCCGGCCAGTCGCCGCTGCAGGCGGTGCGCTATCAGATCGTGATCATGTTCCTGATCGCGGCGGCGTCCGCGCTCGGTACCGTCGGCGCCGTGCTGCTCACGTATCGCCGGCTGTTCTCGGCCGATCACCGCTTTCTCGCGTCGCGGCTCGAAGAGCGCACGTCGTAAGCACGTCGTGCGCGCGTCGGCTGCGCTCAGTGCGTGCCGCGACGTGCGCCGAGCGCGCGACGCAGCGCCGCCGCGACATCGGCATCGGGCGCGAGCCCGTCGACCGACGCGACGAGCGTCACGGCGCGCGACGTCGTCAGATAGGCCTGGGCGCCGACGTAGCCGCCGCTGCCGGCCGAACGCGTCGTCACGATCAGCGCATGCGGCGCACGCGCGCCGAGATCGGCGACGAACGCATCGGTGACGGTGCCGTCGCGCGGATGCAGCGCGCCGGTCACGTAGTCGTCGGTATCGAAGCCGGGCGCCGTGTTCGCGGTCGAATAGACGCGTACCGCATAGCTGCCGGTCGAGCACGGCTCGAGCGCGCCGCTCGATACAACGATCGCCTGCTGCCGCGCCGGCAGCGCGACTTTCTTCACGAAGCTGCAGTCGTCGGCGGCCTGCGCATGATGGGCCGCGACGAACGCTACGGCCGACAGCAGCACGCGCATTCGATGTTTCATCGGAGGGTCGTTGGCAGAGAGGGACGATGCCGGCGAGCATAGCGCGACATCGGCATCGCGTCACGCGGCGCGCGAACCATGGAGCGCCGCAGCGGATCGACGCAGCGCGAAACGGCGTGAAGCGAAGCCGCAGCGAGCGGGCGCGGCGCTGGTATCGATGGCCTTCGGCTGCAGATACGGCCTGGCGCCACCCGTACGAACGCGGGCCGCCCACTCGTTGCGCGCGCACCGGACGATGCCGGCCGCGCGCCGGCTCAGCGCTTGATCGACACGGTCACTTTCGTGCCGTCGTTCATCGTGATGGATTTCGAGCCGCCGTTCGTCGAAAGCGACACCCACTTCACCTGGCTCACCGCGACGACGTCCGGGCATTGCAGCGACTTGCCGCCGGCCGTCACGCTGCGCGTGCCCTTCGGCGCGGCCGCCTGAAAGCTCATCTGTACGTTGGCGATGCCCTTCGCGTCGACCGACGGCGCGAGCCGCACCTGCGTCTGCCGCACCATAGCGCCGTTCGCGTCGCGCGGCAGGTTCTGCGCGTTCGGACAGCCGTCCGGCATCGCGACCGCGCCGCTCGGCGGCACCGACTTCCAGTTGAAGTCGTCGGTCTCGCCCGAGCGGATCTTGCGCGTCTCCTGCATGCTGCCGAAGGTCTTCGAGTCGACCTTCACCGTGTATTCGAGCTGCCCCGTGCCGCCGCCCTTCAGGCTGCCCTTGACGGGCGGGGCCGCGACTGCGTTCGCGCTCACGCACACCGCCGCGATGGCGACGGACCACGCTGCGGCGACCGACAAGCTGCGTTGGCTCATGCTGACCTCCTTGTCTTGCGACGGCACGCGCGTGCCGTGCGGTTTTCGATGCATGCATGATGCGCTGCCAGTCTACCGCCAAGCGCGGCGCGATGCGTTGCGAACGCATCGGGTGTTACCCCGCTTGCGCTCGCGGCATCGCGCCGCTTAGGGACGCTGCGTGCTCAGAAGCCGCTCAGCACGAGCTTGCCGATCGCGCGGCCGCCTTCGAGCAGTTGATGCGCGCGCCGCACGTTGGCCGCATTGATCGTGCCGAGATGCTCGCCGACCGTCGTGCGCAGCGTGCCGTCGTCGATGAGCCGTGCGACTTCGCTGAGAATGCGGTGCTGCTCGATCATGTCGGGCGTCTCGAACATCGCGCGCGTGAACATGAATTCCCAGTGAAACGCCGCGCTCTTCGCCTTCAGCAGCTCGACCGGCACCGGCTTCGCGTTCTCGACGATCGTGCAGATGCCGCCTTGCGGCCGAATGACTTCGGCAGCCGCCGGGAAATGGTGGTCCGTGTCGTTGAAGATCAGCACGTAGTCGACGTTCGCGTGTCCCGCGTCGCGCAGCTGCGCCGGCAGATCGCCGAAATGATCGACGACTTCATCGGCGCCGAGCGAGCGCACCCATTCGGACGACGCAGGCCGCGACGCGGTCGCGATCACATGCAGCTTGCCGAGCGTCTTCGCGAGCTGGATCGCGATCGAACCGACGCCGCCCGCGCCGCCGATGATCAGCACCGTCTTGCCGGCGTCGGCGCCCTGCGGCGACACGTTGAGCCGGTCGAACAGCGCTTCCCAGGCGGTCAACGCCGTCAGCGGCAGCGCGGCCGACGCCGCGAAGTCGAGCGTGCGCGGCTTCAGTGCGACGATCCGCTCGTCGACTGCGTGGAACTCGCTGTTCGCACCGGGCCGCGTGATGCTGCCGGCATAGAACACCTCGTCGCCCGGCTTGAACAGCGTCACGTCGGCACCGACCGCGACGACCGTCCCGGCCGCGTCCCAGCCGAGCACGCGCGGCGTCTCCTCGACCTGCGGCTTCGGTGCACGCACCTTCGTATCGACCGGGTTCACGGAAATCGCTTCGACCTTCACGAGCACGTCGCGCGCACCGGGCACGGGCTGCGGCAGTTCCACGTCGAGCAACGCCTGCGGGTCGTCGATCGGCAAATAACGGGTCAGTCCAACGGCTTTCATGTCGACACTCCTTGTCAGCAGCGGGCCGCGGCGCGGCCCCATGAACGTCATCGTAGGCCGCGCGATCCTTAGAAAAAACCGCTATATTTCCTGAAACATTTTCAGAAATTTCCGAACAATGAATGCCGACCCGATTCCCGCGCCCGACAAGCCGCTCGATCTGCTCGACGTCGGGCTGTTCGTGCGCGCCGCACTGCTCGCAAACGTGACGGCGGCCGGGCGCGAATTCGGCGTGTCGGCCGCGGTCGCGAGCGCGCGCATCGCGCAGCTCGAACGCCAGCTCGGCGCGCGGCTGCTGCACCGCACCACGCGCCGGATCAGCCTGACGCAGGACGGCGAAATCTTCATGGCGCGCGCCGAAGCGCTGCTCTCGGCTGCCGACGCCGCGCGCGCATCGGTCGGCCGCGGCCGCACCGAGCCTTACGGGCGGCTGAAGGTGTCGATGTCGTCGTCGTTCGGCCGCCAGCATGTGGCGCCGGTGATCCCGGCGTTCCTGCGCCGCTATCCGTCGGTATCGCTCGACCTGCGGCTGTCCGATGAAATCGTCGATCTGGTCGACGAAGGCTACGACGTCGCGATCCGTCTCGGCGCACTGAAGGACTCGACGCTCGTCGCGCGCAAGCTCGCGACCAACCGCCGCGTGCTGTGCTGCTCGCCCGCCTATCTCGCCGAGCGCGGCACGCCGCGCCATCCGGCCGATCTCGCGCAGCACGAGTGCGTGATCCTCGGCGACCAGCGCGACTGGTCGTTCGCGACGCCGCAGGGGCCGCTCACGGTGCGCGTCGGCGGCCGGCTCGTCGCGAGTAACGGCGAGGCGATCCGCGAAGCGCTGGTCGACGGCTTCGGGATCGCGATCAAGTCGACCTGGGACGTCGGCCCGCTGCTCGCGAGCGGCGCGCTCGTCACCGTGCTCGACGACTATCCGTTCGCCGAGGACATCGCCGTCTGGGCCGTCTATCCGAGTCGTGCGCACGTGCCGCTGAAGACGCTCGCGTTCATCGCGTTCCTCGCCGAGCATTTCGGCGATCCGCCGTACTGGGACCGCATCGACGCCCGCTAGCCGCCGCGTGCGGCCGACCGGCTACAATGTCGCGTTCGCGCGCGCCGGCCCGGCAGCCGACCGGAGCGCGCGTCCGCAGGCGGCCGCATGCCGGCCGCGCACGCGTTTGATTCGCTTCCCAACCATCCCGTCATGAGCCAGAACCTCGTCATCCAGAGCGTCGCGCCGCTGTCGAACGCGCACCACAAACCGCTGCTCGCGCTGTCGCGCGGCACCCGCATCGTCCAGACCGACGATTGCGCGCTGCGCGTCGAAGGCGCCGATCCCGCACAGCGCGGCGACCTTGCCGTGTACTGCGGCACGCACGCGCTCGACTTCGCGTTCGTCGATGCAGGCCGCACGCTGCGCGACTTCGGCCTCGTCGTGATGGACATGGATTCGACGCTGATCACGATCGAATGCATCGACGAGATCGCCGATTTCTGCGGGCTGAAGGACCAGGTCGCGGCAATCACGGAAGCGTCGATGCGCGGCGAGATCCGCGACTTCAACGAAAGCCTCACGCGGCGCGTCGCGCTGCTCGCGGGGCTCGACGCGCACGCGCTGGAACGTGTCTACGAAGAACGGCTGCAGCTGTCGCCGGGCGCCGAGACGATGCTCGCCGGCGTGAAGGCAGCCGGCCTGAAGACGCTGCTCGTATCGGGCGGCTTCACGTTCTTCACCGAACGGCTGAAGGCGCGGCTCGGTCTCGATTACACGCATGCGAACACGCTGGAGATCGTCGACGGCAAGCTGACCGGCAAGGTGCTCGGCGAAATCGTCAACGCCGACGTCAAGGCGCGCATGCTGCGCGACACCTGCGCGTCGCTCGGCATCGCGCCGAGCCGCGCGATCGCGATGGGCGACGGGTCGAACGATCTGAAGATGATGGCGGAGGCCGGGCTGTCGGTCGCGTTCCACGCGAAGCCGGTCGTGCGCGACGCGGCGAAGGTCGCGTTCGATCACGTCGGCCTCGACGGGCTGCTGCGGCTGTTCTGACGCGCAACGCCGCGCACACTAGACACTAGAAACGACAACGCCGGCGCGAATCGCTTCGCGCCGGCGTTTCTTTTTGCCGCAGCCTTCTGCGCGGGGCTCAGCCGAGCGCCGCGTGCAGCGCGCGTTCGATGTCCGCGCGCAGGTCGGCTTCATCTTCGAGACCGATGTAGAAGCGCACCAGCGTGCCGCGATGCGGCCACTCGGGCCGCATCGACGCGACGTCGTACGGCACCGCGAGGCTGCATGCGCCGCCCCAGCTCCAGCCGATCGCGAACAACGCGAGCGACTCGACGAAACGATCGACCTGTGCGGCGCTGTACCGTTCGTCGAACACCACCGAGAACAGCCCGCCCGCGCCCGTGAAGTCGCGAACGAACGACTCGTGGCCCGGACAGTCGGGCAGTTGCGGATGCAGCACGGTAGCGATCTCGGGCCGCGTCTTCAGCCACTTCGCGAGCGACAGCGCGCTCTTGCTGTGCGCGTCGAAGCGCAGCTGCATGCTCGGCAAGCTGCGCAGCACGAGCGAGCAGTCGTCGACCGACACGCCGACGCCGCAGCGCATGCGTGCGAGCTTCAGCTGCGCATGCAGTTCGGCGTTCGCGGTGATCGTCGCGCCCATCAGCAGATCGCTGCCGCCGGACTGATACTTGGTCAGCGCCTGCACCGAGATGTCGACGCCGTGCTCGAACGGCTTGAACGCGAGGCCCGCCGAATACGTGTTGTCGATCGCGGTGACGACGCCGCGCGCACGGGCGGCCGCCGTGATCGCGCCCACATCGGGCACTTCCATCGTCACCGAGCCGGGCGCCTCGAGCCAGATCAGCCGCGTGTTGGGCTGGATCAGCTCGGCGATGCCGGCACCGATCAGCGGGTCGTAGAAGCGCGCGGAAATGCCGAAGTCCTTCGCGAGCCAGTTTCCGAAATCGGCGTTCGGGCCGTACACGTTGTGCGGAATCAGCACGTCGTCGCCCGCTTTCACGACGGCGAAATACACGTTCATGATCGCCGCGAGCCCCGACGGCTGCAGCAGCGCGTGCGTGCCGCCCTCGATCTCGGCGAGCCGCTGCGCGAGCGCGAGCGACGTCGGCGTCGCATGCAGCCCGTAGCGCCACTGGCCGTCCTTGCGCCAGTCGAGCTGGCGCATCGTCGCGAGATCGGGAAACACGACCGTCGACGCGCGCGCGACCGGCGGCACGAACGAGCGGAAGCCTTCCGGAATGACGTCGTCGGGTTGAACGATACGGGTCTGCAGTGCGCGCTTCGAGGTGGATTCAGTCATGACAAGGAAGCCGGACAGGCGGCCTACGGTTGCGGATATGTCGCTAGGTTAGTCAAAACCGCCGCGTTTGGCCCGGTACAATGCGCGGCGCGCCAACCGAGCCAGCGCACGTCAGTCGTCGCTGCGCAGCATGACCACGTTGCCGACCGTTTCGATCTCCTGCACGCGGCCGTCGCGCACCTGCAATGCCGCGCGCTTGCCGGGCGCCGCGCGCAGCACGACCGGCTGCGGATCGGATTCGTCCGCGTTCATCCGGTCGGCCTTCAGGCCGCCCGCCGCGTCGAACCGACCGATCCAGACGCCGGTGATGTTCGTGCCGTCGTTCGATTCCTCGACTTCGAGCGTGTCGCCGTCGCGGTCGCCGGCCAGCAGAATGACTTCGCCGGTGTCCGCGAACTGGTATTCGCCGTGCACGCCCTCCTCGTCCGTCTTCGGCCCCAGATGCACGACGATCGGCCGTCCGCCGAGCGTCCCTTCGTAGCGCGGCAGCCGCGCGAACTCGGGATTCGGCCGCAGCGGCCGCGCGGGTGCCGTGTCGTCCTGCTGCCGGGCGTCCGGCGTCAGCGGCTGCGCGACCGACGCGCCCGGCATCGCGAAACAGGCCGCCAGCGCCCCCGCGACGACGAGCGCCCGGTGCGATTTCGAATGTCGACCCACGTTGTGTTGCTCCTTGCTCCAGTCCTTGCTTCCCATGCGCGCGAGCGCCGCGGCGGCACGCGGCATCGCGCGTCAGCCCTGCATCAGCCGTTCGACCGCGTCGCGGTGCGGAATCGGCGCGACCGCGCCGTAGCCCGTCGTCGACAGCGCGGCGGCCGCGTTCGCATAGCGTGCGGCGGCAAACGGATCGTCGCCGGCGACGATCCGCGCGACGAATGCGCCGCCGAAGCAGTCGCCCGCACCGGTCGCATCGACGGCCTCGACCGCGAAACCCGGCACCACGCGCCGCTCGTGCGGCGTCGCGACGTAGGCGCCTTCCTTGCCGAGCTTCAGCGCAACGATCTGCGGCCCGTGTTCGAGCATCGCGTCGACGATCGCATCGCGATCGTTCGCGCCGGTCAGCGCCGTCACGTCGTCCCAGCTCGGCAGACAGATATCGGTGTGGCGCAACGCCTCGCGCATCACCGCACGCGCGCGCGGCAGCGGCCACAGCTTCAGACGCAGATTCGTGTCGAAGCTGATCTTCGCGCGATGCGCGCGCGCATGATCGATCGCCGCGAATGCGGCATCGCACGCGCTCGTGCTGATGGCAAGACTAATGCCCGACAGATGCACGGCCTTCGCGGCCGCCAGCGCATCGAGCGGCAGGTCGGCCGGCGCGTAGCGGCTCGCGGCCGAACCGGCGCGCAGATAATCGAACCGATGGCCGTCCGCACCGTGCGTGACGAAATACACGCCCGTCGGTGCGCCAGGGTCGATGCGCACGAAGCGCGTGTCGACGCCTTCGGTGCGCCACAGTTCGCCGAGCAGCCGGCCGAACGGATCGTCGCCGACGGCCGACACGAAGCCCGCCGACGCGCCCTGGCGCGCGGCCGCGACGCAGAAATTCGACGTGTCGCCGCCGAAGCCCTGCAGGAACTCGGCACGGCCGGGCTGCGCCTGGTTGAACTCGATCATCGCCTCGCCGAGCGCGAGGATCTCCGGAAACGCGGCGCTCATCGCTTACACCTCGCCCCACAGGTCGTGGCCGTCCGCACCGGTGATCTTCACCGACACGAAATCGCCGACCTTGTAGCGCTTCGATGCCTTGGTCGCCGGCTCGACATAGACGACGCCGTCGATCTCCGGCGCATCGGCCGCCGTGCGCCCGATACCGCCTTCGTCGCTGACTTCGTCGATCAGCACCTTGAGCGTCTTGCCGACCTTGCGCGCGATGCGCTGGGCCGACACTTCCTCGGCGACTTCCATGAAGCGCGCGCGACGTTCCTCGCGGACGTCGTCCGGCAGCGCGCCGTCGAGTTCGTTCGCGCTCGCGCCTTCGACCGGCGAATACGCAAAGCAGCCGACGCGATCGAGTTCCGCCTCGCGGATGAAGTCGAGCAGCGTTTCGAACTGTTCTTCCGTCTCACCCGGAAAGCCCGCGATGAACGTGCTGCGGATCGTCAGATCGGGGCAGATCTCGCGCCACTTCTGCACGCGCTCGAGCACCTTCTCGGCGTTCGCCGGACGCTTCATCCGCTTCAGCACTTCCGGATGCGCGTGCTGGAACGGCACGTCGAGATACGGCAGCACATGGCCCTTGAACGGACCCTCGGCCATCAGCGGAATCACTTCGTCGACGCTCGGATACGGATACACGTAATGCAGACGCACCCACGCGCCGTACTGCGCGGCGAGTTCGCCGAGCGCGGCGACGAGATCGGTCATGCGCGTCTTGATCGGCTTGCCGTTCCAGAAGCCCGTCCGGTATTTGACGTCGACGCCGTACGCGCTCGTGTCCTGCGAGATCACGAGCAGTTCCTTCACACCCGACTTGAACAGGTTTTCCGCCTCGAGCATCACTTCGGCGACGGGACGCGACACCAGATCGCCGCGCATCGACGGGATGATGCAGAACGTGCAGCGGTGGTTGCAGCCTTCGGAAATCTTCAGGTACGCATAGTGGCGCGGCGTGAGCTTGATGCCGGCCGGCGGCACGAGATCGACGAACGGATCGTGCGGCTTCGGCAGGTGCGAGTGCACGGCCTGCATCACTTCGCCCACCGCATGCGGGCCCGTGACGGCGAGCACCTTCGGGTGCACTTCCTCGATCAGGCCCGAGCCGCTCGCGCTCTTCTTCGCGCCGAGACAGCCGGTGACGATCACCTTGCCGTTCTCGGTCAGCGCTTCGCCGATCGCGTCGAGGCTTTCCTGCACGGCTTCGTCGATGAAGCCGCACGTGTTGACGACGACGAGGTCGGCGCCGTCGTAGGTGCCGGAGATTTCATAGCCTTCGGCGCGCAGCTGGGTGATGATCTGTTCTGAGTCGACGAGCGCTTTCGGGCAGCCGAGGGAAACGAAGCCGACTTTGGGGGATTGAGACATCTGGAGTGTGGGGGCGTGGCAGCAAAACCGTGAGTTTACAGCCATTTAGGTTCGCCGAGCCAAAACCGGCCGCGAATGCGTGCAGCGATGCGGCCCTTTCGGCGACGGACGCTGCCGCGCCGGAGCGGCCCGGCGCCGGGCCCTGCCCGTGCACCGCGCGAATTGGCGAACCGAACGGCCCGACCGCACTGCGCCGCTATGCGAAAATCGAGGCCTTCATCCCTACAACGCAACAGCGACGGAATCCCGCATGACGACCCACATCACGATCGAGTTCACCGACCAGGCCGCGGAAGCCATCGGCGAGCAAACCAGCACGAGCTTTTCGTACGATCAGAGCGCGCACCTGCCGCAGCCGGGCGATTTCGTCGAGCTCGAGCATGCGCCGCAGACGTTTCTCGTGATCGGCCGCGTGTTCTCGCTGAAGGCGAACTTCAGCGCGGTCAAGCTGGTGCTCGACCTGCCGCCGGGCGACGATCAGGGCCTCGATCCGGCGTACTGAAAACGCGGCCGCCAACAACGGCATGCCGCGGCGCCGACGCTGCACACGTGCCGCACGTCGCGGCGCCGGCCGTTCGGCGGCGCTCGCCGCCGCGGCTAGCCGGCCAGCCTCGAACGCGCGTTACTTCTTCTCGGGCTCCGATGCGCCCGGCTGCTTGAACGGGAACGTCGCGAACATCGACTTCGCCTGGTTCTGCATCTGCTCCTGCATCTGCACGAACATGTTCTTCGACTGCTCGATGTAGCTGGTCATCATCCCCTGCATCATCGGCGCCTGCATATTCATGAACTGCGACCAGATCTCGGGATTCATCGCGTTGTTTTCGTACAGGTTCTTCGACTGATCCGCGAGCTTGTGCTGGATGTCGATGAACGCCTGGATGTTCTTTTCCAGGTACGTGCCCATCATGCCCTGCATCGCGTGTCCGTAGAAACGGATGATCTGCGACAGCATCGACGACGAGAACATCGGTACGCCGCCGCTTTCCTCCTCGAGGATGATCTGCAGCAGGATGCTGCGCGTCAGGTCTTCGTTCGACTTCGCATCGACGACCTTGAAATCCTCCTGGTCCAGCACGAGTTGCTTCACGTCGGTAAGCGTGATGTACGTGCTCGTCTCGGTATCGTAAAGCCGGCGGTTCGGATATTTCTTGATGAGCCGCTCGGCCGTCTTCTTTGTAGTAGTCATGTAACGCCTTTGAGTGCAGCGTAGCGCAAGTGACGAATCCCCGCCGCCCGGAACCGGGTGGCGGGGCGCTTCGGAAAGCCCGGGGCCGCGCGCTGTTCGATCCGCGCGGCCCGCGGGTTCAGCCCATGTGCAGGCCGCCGTTCAGCGAGAAGTCGGCGCCCGTCGCGAAGCCGGAATCGTTCGACGCGAGCCACGCGACGATCGAGCCGATTTCCTCCGGCGTGCCGAGACGGCGCACCGGAATCGTCGCAACGATCTTCTCGAGCACGTCGGGACGGATCGCCTTCACCATGTCGGTGCCGATATAACCGGGCGACACGGTGTTGACGGTCACGCCCTTCGTCGCGACTTCCTGCGCGAGCGCCATCGTGAAGCCGTGAATGCCGGCCTTTGCGGTCGAGTAGTTGGTCTGGCCGAATTGCCCCTTCTGGCCGTTCACCGACGAAATGTTGATGATGCGGCCCCAGCCACGCTCGACCATCCCGTCGATCACCTGTTTCGTCACGTTGAACAGGCTCGTCAGGTTGGTATCGATGACGGCAGTCCAGTCTTCGTGCGTCATCTTGCGGAACACGACGTCGCGCGTAATGCCCGCATTGTTCACCAGCACGTCGATTTCGCCGACTTCGGCCTTGACCTTGTCGAATGCCGCCTTCGTGGAGTCCCAGTCGCCGACGTTGCCTTCCGACGCGATGAAGTCGAACCCGAGCGCCTTCTGCTCCTCGAGCCACTTCACGCGGCGCGGCGAGTTCGGGCCGCAGCCTGCGACCACCTTGAAGCCGTCTTTCGACAGACGCTGGCAGATGCTGGTGCCGATGCCGCCCATCCCGCCCGTTACGTACGCAATTCGCTGAGACATAAATCTCACTCCATTTTTGGGTTTCGAGAGCCGCCGAAGCGCCCTCCGACTTCACACGGCGCCGGCCGCTGCTGGGCCGGCCGGCGCCGGGATACGGTTCGCCCGTTACGGACGTTCGACCGCCAGCGCGACGCCCATCCCG
>NZ_KV786506.1:0-3326 GCF_001806955.1 Burkholderia sp. HMSC10F09 | reverse complement strand
CGGCGACGACGACCGTCGCCGCCGCCGCGCCGAACGTGTATCCGCAGCGGGCAGTGTTAAACCGAACGACCGCCGCAACGGTACGCGACGCGGCCCGCCTGCGAGCGGCCGCACCGATCCGCGCGAGCCGCGCCGCGCGCCTTACTTCGCGAGCGTGCGGTACGACACGAGATCGTTGATCGGCCCGATCTCCGGGCCCGTCACGCCCGGCCGCGTCGCGACCTGCACGACCTTCTCGAACATGATGACGAACGGCGAATTCGCGAGGACGGCCTTCTGCAGCGCCTCGTAGCGCTGCGCGCGTTTCGCGGGCGACGGCTCGACGAGCGCGGCCTCGGTGTCCTTCGTCAGTTGCGGAATGTCCCAGCTGTTGCGCCACGCGAGCATCTTCGTCTTCGCCTGATCCGAATTGTCCGGATTCCACGCGAAGCCGCGCGCGTTGCTGTTCGGGTCCATGTAGTCGGGCGACCATTCGCCGATGAAGATGTCGTGCTGGCGCGCACGGTACTTGCCGATCGCCTGCTTCGCATCGCCGGCGATCAGCTTCACGCGGATCCCGCCTTGTGCGAAGTTCGCCTGCAGCGCCTGCGCGATCTCGATGTACGGATAGTCGTTCGGCATGTCCATCGTCACGTCGAAGCCGTTCGGCAGCCCGGCCTTCGCGAGCAGCGCCTTCGCTTTCGCGACGTCCTGCTTGTAGGGCCGCGCGTTCAGCGTGCCTAGGAAGCCTTCCGGCAGGAAGGTTTGATGGACCTTGTACGTCGTGCTGACGATGTTGCGCTGGATGCCGTCGTAATCGACGAGCCACTTGATCGCCTGCTGCACGTCCGGCTTCGCGAGATTCGGATTCTTCGTGTTCAGGCTCAGATACAGCAGCGCGGACACCGGCCATGCGGCGACCTTGATCTTGCCGGCCTTCGTCAGCGCGGCGAGGCTGTCGGGGCTCAGATTGCGCGCGGCGTCGACGTCGCCGTTCTCGAGCAGCAGCCGCTGCGCCGATGCCTCCGGCACGTGGCGTAGCACGACGCGCTTCATCGGATACGGCGTGCGGTACTGATCGAAGCGCTGCAGCACGATGCTTTCGTTCGGCGTCCACTTGACGAGCCGGTACGGGCCGGAGCCCGCATCGTTGGTCTTCAGCCAGCCGCTGCCGAAGTCGTCGCCCTGCCGGTGCGACAGCAGCAGCTTCTTGTCGAGCACCGATGCCGGACACGCGCTCAGCACGTTCAGCACGAAGCTCGGCGCGTACGCACGGTCGGTCTCGAGCACGAAGGTTTGCGCGTCGAGCGCGCGTACTTTCTGCATGACGTTCGCCTTCGTCAGGCCGAGATCGGCGAGCACGCCGGCCGGCCCCTTGTCGAGCAGCACGGTGCGCTGCAGCGACCACGCGACGTCGTCGGCGGTCAAGGGATTGCCGGAGTGGAACGTGAGGCCGGGGCGCAGCTTGAAGGTGTAGGTGAGCCCGTCGGCGCCGACGGTCCACGACTGCGCGATCTGTCCGTTGAAGCGCGTCGGGTCTTTCAGGTCGACGCGCACGAGCCGTTCGTAGGTGTTCGCGACATACTCGGACGGCACGAGCTCGTAGATCTGGCTCGGATCGAGCGTCGTGAATTCGCCGAGCTGGGTGGCGACGACGAAGATGCCGGGCGGCGTCGCCGCGTCGGCCGGCAGCGCCGGAACGAGCGCGACGAGCGCGGCACTGACGAACAGCCGGGACAGCAGATGCTTCATGCGGGCTCCATCGGAAGGGAATCGTCGTGCGATTCTCTCATCGACTGCAGCCCGGACGAAAGTATTCGATGCCGCGCGTCTCGCGCCGGCACGGGCGCGCTCAGATCACGCAGCGCGCGATCGCGAAGCGCATCGCTTCTTCGGCAGGCTCGCTGCCGGAGCCGCGCACGACCTTGACGACCGAGCCGCTGCCCGACGGCGTCAGCGTGACGAAGTACGCGCGCGAACCGACCGTGATGTCGGTCACGCCGTTGTGCTGCGACTGTTCGGTGCTCGACAGGCGGTTGTCGAGACAGCTCGCGATCGCATGGGCAGGGCGCTGCGACGACACGTAGATCATCGGCGCCGCGCCGGACGCGGCCGAATCGGACGAAGGCGTCGAGCCGCAGGCGGCGAGCAGGGCGGCGGGCAGGAGCAGCAGGAATCGTTTCATGGTCGAATCGTCGTGTCTCTCGTGTCGAGGCTGGGGCGCGGGGAAGGCGAAACGCGAAGCTTCGCGACGAAACCGCGGCGCATTGCGTCGTTTTCGAAGCGCGACGCGCGCGGTTGACGACGAAGTATACCCGCGGCATCCGACACGGATGGCGAGCTGAAACGATTCGATACAACAAGCACCCGCTGCCGCATCGGGCAGCGGGTGTTCAGACGGTGGCGACTCGGCGCGGATCGATCGGTTTGTCGTGGACGCTTATTGACCGATCCTGTTGCTGACCGCATTTTCCTGCCGGTTCAGCACATGCTGTTCGCTCTTGGTGATGTGGCCGCGATCCTGCGCGGCCATGTCCCGCTCTTCCTGGCGGATTTGGCGGTCGTCACGGTGCAGGCGCGCGGCCTGTGCGTGCGACATCTCGCCCTCCCTCACTTCGCGATGGATGCGGCGATTCTGGTTCGCGAGGCGCTGGTCGACCTGTTCGCGGCGCGGATGCGCGTGCTGCCACGGCGTGTCGGCGAAAGCGGTGCCGGTCAGCACCGACATCAGCGTGGCGGCGATCGCGAGAGGGCGGATAAGGGCTCGCATGATGTTTCTCCTGTCGTTGCGCATCCGGATCGTGGGCGCTTGACGAAAAAACGCGCGGCCGTCGCCGCCTGTTGACGCTCGAAATGTGTCGATTGCAAGCGTTTATTACGTCGGGTGATTGCCGGCCGGCGCCGGTGGCGCGGGCCGGCCCGGCGCAACGATCGCGCGGTGCCGTCTCAGCTGAGCCGATACGCCTTGACGGGCGTCACTTCCGCCGGCAGCGGCTCGCGGTTCAGTTCGAGCAGCGTGCGCTCGATCTGCCGCGCGATCGCATCGAGCGCGAGATGGTTGGGCCCGTCGCCGAACGGCTCGGCGATCGCATGCGCGATCGCGTCGAGCGCGATCAGCGTGTAGGCGACGAATACCGTGACGAACGGCGTCGCCGCGCCGATCGAATCGACGAGGCCGAACGGCAGCAGCACGCAGTATGCGTAGATCGTCCGATGCAGCAGCACGTCGTACGAGAACGGAATCGGCGTCGACGCGATGCGCTCGCAGCCGCTGACCATCGAGACGAGATCGTCGAGACGCGCATCGAGCATCCACAGCCGCGTCTCGGCGAGCCGGCCCGCGTCGG
>NZ_KV786505.1:54893-62530 GCF_001806955.1 Burkholderia sp. HMSC10F09 | reverse complement strand
CGGCCGCCCGCGCGCCGCGCGTTCTGCGTCGTGCGCCGCCGGCGTTACTGCCCGGAAGCCGGCGCGGCCGGCGCCGCGTTGGCCGGCGCCTTCTGCACCGCGTTCTGCGGATAGTTGCTCTGATCGTTGGTCAGCCGATAGCCGCTGCCCGTGCCGATCGCCTTCAGGTCCTTCGCGTGCCGCTCGCGTGCCGCCTTGCGCGCCGCTTTCTTCTTCGCCTTGTCGAGCTGCTTCTGCGTCGGCGCGGATGCCGCCGTCGTGTCCTGCGCCCATGCCGCCGGCGCGGCGGTCAACAGCAGACCGAACGACGCCGTGACTGCCACTGCCACCGAAACCACGCGAGACTGCTTCATGCCGGATCTCCTTGTCGATTGTCGAGGGTGAATCGAGCGGCGCCGGCGCGCTCGCGACGGATGTCGGTTGCGCACGACGGCGCCGATGCAACGTTAGCCGATCGCCGCGGAATTGTCCTTGTGCATTCGTGAATTCCGGCGATAACGGCCCGCATACGTGCCGGCCGCGATCGAAACGCGCAATGCGAGACTGCCGTACGACCGCACCGCGCCGCTCAGAGCCAGCGCGATACGATCGGCAGCAGGATCGGCACGACGAACGCGGTCAGCACGCCATTGAGTCCCATCCCGAGCCCGGCGAACGCACCGGCTTCCTCGCTGACCTGAAACGCGCGCGCGGTGCCGATGCCATGCGAGGCGACGCCGAGCGCGAAGCCGCGCACCGCGGGCTCGTCGATGCGCAGCGCGTTCAGGATGCTGCGCGCGCAGACGGCGCCGAAGATCCCGGTCGAAATGACGAGCACGGCCGTCAGCGACGGAATGCCGCCGATCTCCGCGGCGACCGCCATCGCGATCGGCGTCGTCGCGGACTTCGGCGCAAGCGACGCAATCGTCTGATGAGACGCGCCGAGCAACGCGGCGATGCCGACCGCCGACACGATCGCCGTCAGCGAACCGGCGACGAGGCCGATCAGCAGCGGCAACGCCGCGCGGCGCAGCTTCGCCCATTGGCGATACAGCGGCAGCGCGAGCGCGACGGTCGCGGGGCCGAGCAGGAAGTGGACGAACTGCGCCCCTTCGAAATACGTCGGGTAGGGCGTGCGCGTCAGCGTCAGCAGCGCGACGATCAGCGCGACCGCGATCAGCACCGGGTTCGCGAGCGGATTGAAGCGGGCACGCGCATAGACGGCCTGCGCGACGAGATACGCGATCAGCGTGATCGTGAGTCCGAGCAGCGGACTCGCGGCGAGGTAGACCCAGATCGCGCCGAGCTTCGGGAAGGCCGTCATCGCGTGCCCTCCGCGGTGCCGGCCGCGCGTTGCTGGCGCCCCAGCAGCGCGCGCGTGACGAGTGCGGTAACGGCGATCGCGAGCGTCGTGCTGACGACGAGCGCGACGACGACCGCGACCGCATCGCCGCGCACGCGGCCCGCCGACACCATGATCCCGACGCCGGCCGGCACGAACAGCAGCGACAGATGGCGCAGCAGTTCGAGCGCGGTCGGCTCGATCGCGTCGGCGACCTGCGGCCGCAGCATCGCGAAACCGAACAACAGCAGCATGCCAATCACCGGGCCGGGCACCGGCAAACCGAACAGATAGGACCCCCCTTCCCCGAGACACTGGAAGGTCAGCAATACCGCGAAAGCCTGCAACATGAAGCGATTCTCCTGACGACGGCGCGCGCCGCGGCGGCCGGCACGCGCCGGCCGCTACCGGCCTCGGCGCGAGCAAGCGCGATCGTACCAAGTTCGCGACAACTGCAGCGTCAATCGGCCGGCGTCAGTTCGAGCTCGCGCGCGAAGCCGTGCGGGTAGCGGCACGAGTGTGCTCATGATCGTTTTGAGCCGCAGATCGTCCCAGGCATCGCGCGCACCGTGTCGGCGATCGCGCTCGGCGAGTCGTCGGCGCGTGCGCCGGAACTCGGCTCGATCTCGTCTCTTGATACGCGTGACGCGCACGCGGCAAAGGGCTCGCCGGCGTCGCGCCGCTCACGCCGGCCGGCGGCCCGCATAGGCGTCTTCGAGCAGCGCGCGCAGCGATGCGCGCTCGGGCGGGCGCGGGTTCCAGTACGGGTTGCGCAACGCGAGATCGAGCACGCGTTCGATGTCGGCCTCCTCCATGCCGATGTCCTTCAGCGCGACCGGCACGCCGCTGGCACGGGCGAGATCGAAGACGCCGCGTGCCGCGTCGTCGGCGCCGAGTGCGGCAGCGATGCGCCGCATCGCGGCCGGCGCGGCGTCGCGGTTGTAAGCGAGCGCATGCGGCAGCACGATCGTATGCGTTTCCGCGTGCGGCAGGTTCAGCGTGCCGCCGAGCGTATGGCACAGCTTGTGATGCAGCGCCATCCCGACGCTGCCGAGCACGGCACCGCACAGCCAGGCACCGTACAGACAGTCGGCGCGCGCGTCGGCGTCGTGCGCGTCGTGCACGATGCGCGGCAGGCCGCCGGCCAGCGCACGTATGCCTTCCTCCGCCATCAGGCTCGCGACCGGGTTCGCGTCGGGCGCGTACAGCCCTTCGGCCGCGTGCGCGATCGCGTTGATCCCGCTCGTCACCGAGAGCGCCACCGGCAGCGACAGCGTCAGGTCCGGATCGTAGATCACCGCCTTCGGCAGCACGCGCAGGTCGCGGCCCGTCTTCTTCACCCCGCCTTCGGTGAGCCCGTAGATCGGCGTCATTTCGGAGCCGGCATAGGTCGTCGGCACCGCGACGATCGGCAGCCCCGAATCGAGCGCGATCGCCTTGCCGAGGCCCGTCGTCGAGCCGCCGCCGATCGCGATCGCGCAGTCCGCATCGACCTGCGCGGCAAATGCGCGGGCCGCGCGCGCCGTCTCGATCGGCACGTGCATGACCGCTTCGGCAAACACGCCGGCGGCGCGCGCGCCGAGCCGATGCGCGAGCGCTTCGGCCTGCGCGCGCTGCGGCGGCGTCGACAGCACGATCGCGCGCGTGGCGCCAAGGCGCTCGATTTCCTGCGGCAACTGCGCGAGACTGCCCGCGCCGAATACGACGCGCGACGGCAGGCCGTTGTAGACGAACGAATGCATCGCGATGCGCTCCGTGTAAAGGTTCAACGCGGATAGTACGGCGGAATCTGCGGGTCGACGTCGAACCACACCGATTTCGCATGGATGTACTCGTGCATCGCGTCGAAGCTCTTTGCGCACCCGTCGTCGCTCGCGCAGACGCTGCCGAGCGGCAAGCCGGGGCTCACGCGCTTGTAGCGATCCGCACCGCCTCTCGGATCCGCGTGCGAAGCCGTGCGCACGCTGTCGGTCGCGCGTCCAGAGGCCGGCGCCGAGCCCGCACGCGACGCTTGCCGCGATCGCGAGCGCCTCGTCTCCGGTGCGAAACGTCGTGACCGTCACGAACGGGCCGAACCCTGCGTGCTGCGCGACGCGGTCGCCCGGCTTCGCATGCACGCAAAAGCGGCGGGCGTAGGCCCGCCGCGTCGATCTCCGCGCGCACCTCGCGGCGCGCGCATGCGCCGTTACTTCAGACGCGTCGCGATTTCGTTCGCCATCGCCTTCAGCGCGGCCTGCGTCGGCGCATCGGCGGCCAATGCGTTGAGCAGCCCGAAATCGTGGATCGTGCCGTCGTAACGCGTCGTCGTCGCTTCGACGCCGGCCGCGTCGAGCTTGCGGCCGTATGCTTCACCTTCGTCGCGCAGCACGTCGAACTGCGCGACCTGGATCAGCGCGGGCGGCAGCCCCTTCAGTTGCGCGACGCTCGCGCGCAGCGGCGACGCATAGATCTCGTTGCGCTGCGCTTCGTTCTTCGTGTACGCGTCCCAGAACCACTTCATCATCGAGCGCGTCAGGAAGTGGCCCTGCTGATACGCGCGATACGAACCCGTGTCGAAGTCGTGATCGGTGACGGGCCACAGCAAACCCTGGAAGCGAATCGCCGGGCCGCCCTTGTCCTTCGCCATCAGCGCGACGACCGCCGCCATGTTGCCGCCGACGCTATTGCCGACCACCGCGAGACGGCTGCCGTCGACGCCGATTTCGGCACCGTGTGCGGCGACCCACTTCGTCGCGGCATAGGCCTGATTGATCGCGATCGGATAACGCGCTTCCGGCGACGGCGTGTAGTTGACGAACACGGCCACCGCACCCGATTGCACGACGAGATCGCGCACGAGCCGCTCGTGCGTCGGGAAATCGCCGAGCACCCAGCCGCCGCCGTGGAAGAACATGAACACGGGCGGCGTGCCCGTCGCGTGTTGCGGACGCACGATCGTGATCGGCACGGACAGCCCGTCCTGCTCGATCGTGCGGTTCGACACGTCGATCCCCGACAGGTCGACCTTCACGCCGTTCTGTGCGTCGACGAGCACCTGCCGCGCCTTCGCGGGGCTCAGCGTTTCGAGGCCCGGGCCCTTCTGCGCGTTCAACGCGGCGAGAAACGCGCTCGTCGTCGCGTCGGGGCGCACGGTGTCGGGGCCTGCCGCGAACGCGGCCGGAACGGCGGAAGACAATGCCGCGACGGCGGCGACGGTCAGCAGCGGCTTGACGATCTTCATGATGAGACTCCTGAATCGGGTAATGGATGGGCGATGAACGGGTCGGTTGTCATGTACGGTCAGACGAGCGTCAGCGTGACGTCGATGTTGCCGCGCGTCGCGTTCGAGTACGGGCAGACGACATGCGCGCGCTCGATCAGCGTCTGCGCGACCTCGCGCTCGAGGCCCGGCAGCGAGATCTTCAGTTCCACTTCGATGCCGAAGCCGTTCGGGATCGCGCCGATGCCGACGCTGCCTTCGATCGACGCGTCGGCGGGCATCGCGATCTTGTCGCGCGCCGCGACGAACTTCATCGCGCCGATGAAGCACGCGCTGTAGCCGGCCGCGAACAGCTGCTCGGGATTCGCGCCTGCACCGCCCGCGCCGCCGAGTTCGCGCGGCGTCGTGAGCTTCAGGTCCAGATTGCTTTCGGGCACCGTCGCACGGCCGTCGCGGCCGCCGGTGGCTTTTGCGTGAGCGCGGTACAGCACTTTTTCGATCGACATGACAGGCTCCTTTTCAACGAGTGAGTGGAACAACCTTCCAACCGGGGTCGCTCGCAGGCGGCATCGTCGTCGCCGGCTTCGCGTTTGTTTATCTACTCATAGATAGATAAACATCCCCAAAAAATGCAGATGCCCAGGCATCTGCGCAACTTAGTCTATCTACCAACAGATAGACAACCAAACCCGACAAAAGGGCGGCGAACCGCCCTCCTTCTTGCTCGCGCGCCCGCCGTCAGGCCCGCGTCTTCCAGACCGCCTCGACGTCCTCGAGGCGCGCCCGCGTATGAAACAGCCGGCTCGCGAGCACGCTGCCCTGAAACGCCGCGTACAGCGCGCGCGCCGCCGCGTCGGGCTTGCCGCTGAAGCTGAGCGTGCCTTCCTTCGCGCCTTGCGCGAGCAGCTCCGCGAGCCAGCGCTCGTTCGCCTGGAAGAACGCCTGCACCGCCTGCCGCACGTTGTCGGGCAGCGACTCGATATCGGCCGCAAGCATGCCGCACAGACAGATGCGGTCGCCGTCGCCGAGCGTGCGCCCGAACAGCTTCGTGTACAGACTCAACTTCACGTCGGCCGGCAACGACGGATCGATCGCGCGCATCGCGGCCAGCACTTCGTCGCTGTATGCCGCTACCGCTTCCAGCACGAGATCGTCCTTCGACGGGAAGTAGTAATGGATGCTCGACGTCTTCACGCCCACCAGATCGGACAGGTCGCGATAGCTGAAGCCGTTGTAGCCGCGCAGCATCATCAGCGTGATCGCGTGATCGAGAATCTGTTCGCGGACGGTCGGTTTCGTTTCCATGGAGCGAACTTTATCTACTCATAGATAGACAGTCAAGGACTTTTTTGCGACTCGATAAAAAAGATGGCGCGCCGCCGAGCGGCCGCCGTGCCGGCATGGTTTACAACCGCCCTGCAACGCAGGCGAAACGATGCGACACTCGCAGCCGGGCGCCGCGGCCGCGACGCAATCCGCGCTCCGGCGGCCGCGCGCCGGTGCGGTCGCATGCGTCCGCGCATCCACCGCTATTGGCATGACCGATCGGGCCCCGTCGCCCGATCGCATCAGGAGAATGATCGATGTATTCGTGGTTTGAACGACGGCTGCCGACCTTCCCGCTCGAAGAGCCCGCGACGCCGCCGAACGGCTTCTTCTCGTTCGTCTGGGCCTGCACGCAGGGCGCGCGCGGCTGGATCCTGCTGATCGCGCTGACCTCGGCGGCGCTCGCCGCCTACGAAGCCGCGCTGTTTGCGATGATGGGCCGCGTGGTGGACTGGCTGTCGTCGGCCACGCCGGCGACGTTCGGCGAGCTTCACTTCGGCACGCTGGCCGGCTTCGCGGCGATCCTCGCAGGCAGCGTCGTGCTGATCGCGCTGCACACGATGGTCAAGCATCAGGTGCTCGCGATCAATTTCCCGATGCGGCTGCGCTGGCTGTTTCATCGACTGATGCTCGAACAGAGCCTGTCGTTCTATGCGAACGAATTCGCGGGCCGCGTGACGACGAAGATCATGCAGACTGCGCTCGCCGTGCGCGACGCGCTGTTCATGTCGGTCGACGTCGTGATCGGGGTGGCTGCGTACCTGCTCGGCATCCTCGCGCTTGCCGCGAGCTTCGACTGGCGACTGATGATTCCGCTCGCGCTGTGGGCGCTCGGCTACGGCGCCGCGTGCGCGTATTTCGTGCCGCGTCTCGGCCGCGTCGGCAGCGAGCAGGCCGATGCGCGCGCGCTGATGACGGGCCGCATTACCGACGCGTATTCGAACATCACGACCGTCAAGCTGTTCTCGCATACGCGCCGCGAGGCGGATCACGCGCGGCGCGCGATGGAAGCGTTCAAGGTCACCGGCGATGCGCAGATGCGGCTCGTCAGTGCGTTCGAGATCGTCAATCATCTGCTGTCGACGGCGCTGCTGGTCGGCTCGACGGGCCTCGCGGTCGCGCTGTGGATGCACGGCGAAGCGAGCGCAGGCGTCGTCGCCGCCGTGATTGCGATGGCGCTGCGGCTGTCGAGCTACTCGCACTGGATCATGTGGGAGATGACCGAGCTGTTCGAGAACGTCGGCACGATCCAGGACGGCATCACGACGCTCACGCGCGTGCGCAGCGTCGTCGACGCGCGCGATGCGCGGCCGCTCGTCGTGTCGCGCGGCGAGATCGTGTTCGACAACGTACGGTTCGCGCATGACGACAACGAGAAGCCGGTGTTCGACGGGCTGAACCTCACGATTCGTCCGGGCGAGCGGATCGGCCTGATCGGCCGCTCGGGCGCCGGCAAGTCGACGCTCGTGAACCTGCTGCTGCGCTTCTACGACGTGGACGGCGGCGCGATCCGGATCGACGGGCAGGACATCGCGCACGTCACGCAGGACAGCCTGCGCGCGGCCATCGGCATGGTCACGCAGGATACGTCGCTGCTGCATCGGACGATGCGCGAGAACATCCTGTACGGCCGCCCGGATGCGACCGAACGCGAGATGCGCGCCGCCGCCGAGCGTGCGGAAGCGTCGGAATTCATCGAGCGGCTGCGCGACCGGCATGGGCGCTCGGGCTATGACGTCGAGGTCGGCGAGCGCGGCGTGAAGCTGTCGGGCGGCCAGCGGCAGCGCGTCG
>NZ_KV786505.1:53897-54873 GCF_001806955.1 Burkholderia sp. HMSC10F09 | reverse complement strand
GCCAGCGGCAGCGCGTCGCGATCGCGCGCGTGATGCTCAAGGACGCGCCGATTCTCGTGCTCGACGAAGCGACGAGCGCGCTCGACTCCGAGGTCGAAGTCGCGATCCAGCGCAGCCTCGACAGTCTGATGACGGGCAAGACGGTGATCGCGATCGCGCATCGGCTCTCGACGATCGCGGCGATGGACCGGCTGATCGTGCTCGACGAAGGACGAATCGTCGAGGAAGGCACGCATCAGCAATTGCTGCAGGCAGGCGGGATTTACGCGGCGCTGTGGGCGCATCAGAGCGGCGGGTTTCTCGGCGAGACGGCGGAGTCCGAAGCTGCCATGCGGTAGCGCGCGTGGCCGACGCGCCTCGGCAGCGCCACGTCGTGCATGCACGCCAAACCGCAACTGCAATCGTCCGTGAACGGCAAGCTCGACGGGTCGTCGCGACACCCGCATCGCCTCGGTGAACGCCGTTGCATTGGAGCGGTCCGCCCGTACGCCGCGGCGCCTCATAACGTTCCGACAATTTATTGGTTCCCTCGACGATGTGTCTGTCCGTATCGTTCACCCCGAATCGTCAGACCTAACGACCAACGGGGGAATCCAGTCATGAAACGCATCAGGTCACTCGCCTTGCTCGCCCTGCCGGCATCGCTCTACGCGGCCGGCGCGCACGCGCAAAGCAGCGTCACGCTGTACGGGATCGTCGATGCCGGCATCGCGTACGTGCACAACGCGCAGAACGCGAACGGCAGCAACGCGTCGAACCTCGTCAAGTTCAGCAGCGGCAACCTGTCCGGCAGCCGCTGGGGGCTGCGCGGCACCGAGGATCTCGGCGGCGGGCTCGCCGCGCTGTTCCAGCTCGAGAACGGCTTCAACATCGGCACGGGCGCGCTCGGCCAGGGCCAGCGCGAGTTCGGCCGCAAGGCGATCGTCGGCCTGTCGAGCGGCACGTACGGCACCGTGACGCTCGGCCGCCAGTACGA
>NZ_KV786505.1:0-53877 GCF_001806955.1 Burkholderia sp. HMSC10F09 | reverse complement strand
GGCACCGTGACGCTCGGCCGCCAGTACGATCCGGTCGTCGATCTCGTGCAGGGGCTCACGGAGGACAACTACTTTGGCGGCGTGTTCGCGACGCCCGGCGATCTCGACAACTACGACAACAGCCTGCGCGTGAGCAATTCGGTGAAGTACACGAGTCCGCTGATCGCCGGCTTCCAGGCCGAAGCGCTGTACGGCTTCGGCGGCGTCGCCGGTGCGACGGGCAGCGGGCGCACGTACAGCTTCGCGCTCGGCTATGCGAACGGCCCGCTGTCGCTCGGCGCCGGCTACTTCTTCGCGAACGGCGGCACGACGACCGCAAACGGCATCCGCTCGTGGACGAGCAGTTCGGACACGCTGTTCAACACCGTGATCAATCAGGGCTTCTCGAGCGCGAAGTCGATTCAGATCGTGCGCGTGGCCGGCCAGTACGTGGCCGGGCCGGCGACGTTCGGCATCGCGTATTCGAATACGCAATACGGCGCCGATACGCTGTCGGCGTTCCGCCAGACCGCGAAGTTCAACAACGGCTCCGCGTTCTTCAACTGGCAGTTCTCGCCGGCATTGCGCGCGGGCGTCGGCTACAACTACACGTCGCTGACGGGGCCGACCTCCGCGCATTACAACCAGGTCAACGTCGGGGCCGACTATGCGCTGTCGAAACGCACCGATCTGTACGCGCTGTTCGGCTATCAGAAGGCGAGCGGCCATACGCTCGACGCGAGCGGCGCGCGCGTGAACGCGACCGCCTCGGTCGGGTCGTACGGCGTCAATTCCGGTACCGATACGCAGGAACTGGCGATCGTCGGGATCCGGCACAAGTTCTGACCGCTGCCCGCCGTCGCGATAGCGGCGTATCGGCAAGCGTCGCGACGGGCGCGCACTGCGGTGTGCGCCCGTTTTTTTGCGCGCTCGAAAACAAGGCGCCCCATCGCGTGAGCCGCGTGTGCGGCCCGTCACTGGCGGAGGCTGGCGAACTGGACCGTTAGTTGCGTCAACGTGCCGATTGTCACGATGCGGTCGTCGGCCTGCCGATGGCATCGACGAAAAGTGTGCCGCCAAAACGACCGAACAGTTCCGTACCGACAGCACCGGACTGTCCATGGCCAGCGCGCCGTACGCAGCCGAATAATCCTTCAGTCGACGACAGCGACCGACATCGCCGAAGCCGAAGCGAACCGCAAAGCGCACCGACAGCGGTTCGGCTATATTCACACCTTGCTTTTCGTCAGGCGAATACGCCGTGCTCGACGCTCGCATGCGCGCGCGGCCGCCGGCGCCAGGCAAACGAACCCTTCAAGGGTGACGGAGACTCGTCCGGTCATCGGCCGCCCACAAGGCGACCGGCGCGCTGGACGTCAATAGAAATATCAATCGATATGGAGATGGCTGATGGAACGAAGCATTGTCGGCATGCGCTGCAAACCCCTGATCACGGCCGCACTCGCCGTCGCCGCATTCGGCGCGGCGTCGGGCGCACTGGCCGATCAAGTCGTCAAGATCGGCAGCGTTGAACCGACGACGGGCGGCATCGCGCACCTCGGCAAGGACAACGAGAACGGCGCGCGCCTCGCGGTCGAGGAAATCAACGCGAAGGGGCTGACGATCGGCGGCCAGAAGATCACGCTGCAGTTCGACCCGCAGGACGACGCGGCCGATCCGCGTCAGGCGACGCAGGTTGCGCAGAAGCTCGTCGACGACAAGGTCGTCGCCGTGATCGGCCATCTGAACTCGGGCACGTCGATCCCCGCCTCGAAGATCTACAGCGATGCGGGCATCGTGCAGATTTCGCCGTCGGCGACGAACCCGACCTACACGCAGCAGGGCTTCAAGACGACCTATCGCGTGGTCGCGACCGACGCGCAGCAAGGCCCGGCGCTCGCAAGCTACGCGCAGTCGAACGGCGTGAAGACGGTGGCCGTCGTCGACGATTCGACCGCGTACGGCCAGGGTCTCGCGAACGAGTTCGAGAAGAAGGCGAAGGCGCTCGGCCTGAAGGTGGTGTCGCACGACGCGACGAACGACAAGGCGGTCGACTTCCGCGCGATCCTGACCAAGATCAAGGGCGAAAACCCCGACGCGATCATGTACGGCGGCATGGATGCCACCGGCGGCCCGCTCGCGAAGCAGGCGAAGCAGCTCGGTCTGCGCGCGAAGATCCTGTCTGGCGACGGCGTCTGCACGGACCAGCTCGCGCAGCTCGCCGGCCCCGCGGCCGACAACGTGCTCTGCTCGCAGGCCGGCGCGGCCATCGAGAAGATGCCGGGCGGCGCCGCGTTCGTCGCGAAGTATCAGAAGCGCTTCAACCAGGGCATCAAGTTCGATGCGCCGTTCGCGTACGACGCCGTGTACATCGTCGTCGACGCGATGAAGCGCGCGAACTCGACCGACCCCGCGAAGATCCTGGCCGCGATGCCGGCGACCAAGTACGAAGGCGTGATCGGCACGACGACGTTCGATTCGAAGGGCGACCTGACGCACGGGATCATTTCGATCTACGGCTACAAGAGCGGCAAGAAGACCTTCCTCGATCAGGTCCGGATGTAACGGCGGCCGCGACGTCGGCTCGACGGGTGTCGCCGCCCGTCGGCGCCGGCGCCGCGCGGGCCGGCTTTGCTTGACGGAGGACAGCAATCATGTGTGCGATGGCGTATGCCGATTTTCAGCAGGAGTTGAAGAAGGCGCAATTGACCGCGCGCGAGTTCGCGCGGCTGATCCGGATGAATGAAAGCTCGATCACGAACTATTCGAGCAAGGGCACGGTACCGTCGCATCTCGCCGTGATCGCGACGCTGATCGGCGCGCTGGCCGCGCACGAAATCGACTTCCGCCGCGTGATCCGGCAGACGCGGATCGAGCCGAAACGGCCGCGCGGTGTCGGTGCGTTTCCCGCAACGGCCCATCCGCGCACCGCAAAGCGCGGCGACGAACAGTCGTAAAACGCGTCAACCGGCGGCCGCGAACGGCACGCCGCCGCGCGATGAGACTATCCGTTCGGATCGCTCGCATGCGCGCACGCGCGAGTTCACGATAGACGGCACGTCGTTCGATGCGCGCTTCGCAAGCGGCGTTCGCGATCGGTCGATCGCTTCTCGCCGCCCCGCCCTGTCATGCCATCGCAGCCGCCTGTGCGGCCGCCTGAGTTCGCTGCAGCAACTGCTCCCGCATCTTCCCCATCGTCGCGATGTTGCGCGTCTGCACGTCGCCGAAGCCGCGATTCACTGTGCCGCCCGCACGTGATCGAGCAGCACTTGCAGCGGATGCCGCACCTGCCGCGCGGACATGCGCTTGACCTGACTGCGGCACGAATAGCCGGTCGCCAGCGCTTCGCCAGCCGGCTCCGGTGCATCGACGTGCGCGGCCCACGACTGCGCGTAGATCGTCCGCGACGTATCGACGTTGCGAGCCTCGTGTCCATACGTGCCCGACATCCCGCAGCATCCTGCCGGCTGGACCTGCAGACGCAAGCCGCGGCGCGCGAATACCTGCACCCATTGCTTGCCGCTGTCCGGTGCGTTGGTCTTCTCGGTGCAGTGCGGCAGCAGCCGATACGCGCGTGCCGCGTCGCCGGCCCGCGTATCGGCCCGTGTATTACCCCTCACATCGGGCAGCACATCGAGCAGCCACTCCTGCGGCAGCGCGACCGGCGGCACGTCGTGCAGCCCCGGCACCTTGCGGTATTCCTGCCGATACGTGAGCGTGATGGCGGGATCGACGCCGACGAGCGCGACGCCCGCACGCGCGAGCGCAGCCAGCTGCGTCGCGTTGCGGATTGCGGCCCGCTCGAATGCGCGCAGGAAGCCCTGCACGTGCAGCGCCTTGCCGTTCGGCGCGAGCGGCGCGAGCCACACGTGAAAGCCGAGCCGCGCGGCCAGCTCGATCAGCGTCGCCAGCTGTTCGGTGTCGAAATAGCGCGTGAACGTGTCCTGCACGATCACGACGCTGCGCGCGCGCTGCGCATCGGACAGCGCGGCGAGCGCATGCGGATCGGCCGGCCGCACGTTCCACTGCCGAATGACGGCCGCGAGATCGAAGCGGCTCAGCAACGGGCTGTCGACCATGCCGACGTGCCGTTCGAACAGCGTGCGCACCCAGCCCGCACGCATCAGTCCGTTGTATAGCGCCGGCACGCGCGCGAACCACGGCACCGTGAATTCGAGCGAGCCGATCAGGTAGTCGCGCAGCGGCCGCAAGTAGCGCTGGTGATAAAGCTCGAGAAAGCGCGAACGGAACTCCGGCACGCTGACCTTGACCGGACACTGCCCCGCGCAGGACTTGCACGCGAGGCATCCGGCCATTGCGTCGTACACGTCGTGCGAAAAGTCCGCTTCGCCGCGACGTGCGGCGCGCGTGTTGTGCCAGCGGTCGACGAAGCCGCGCAGCCACGGCTGCCGCTCGCGTGCGGCGGCGAGCACGTCGGCGCCCGCTTCTCCTTGCAGACGCAACCATTCGCGCATCAGCGACGCGCGCCCCTTCGGCGAATGCACGCGCTCGCGTGTCGCCTTCCATGACGGGCACATCGCGTCGTCAGGATCGAAGTTGTAGCACGCGCCGTTGCCGTTGCAGTGCATCGCGGTGCCGTAGCTTTGCCATACGCGTTCGTCGATCTGCCGGTCGTGCTCGCCGCGCGTCGGCACTTCGTCGATCTTCAGCAGCCGCATCGCGGGCTGCGGCGGCGTCGCGATCTTGCCTGGATTGAACTGGTTGTGCGGATCGAACGCGGCTTTCAGCTGCTGCAGCGCCGGATACAGCTCGCCGAAGAACGCCGGCGCATATTCCGAACGCACGCCCTTGCCGTGCTCGCCCCACAGCAGCCCGCCATGCCGCTGCGTGAGCGCGGCTACCGCATCCGACACGGGCCGCACCAGCGCGGCCTGCTTCGGGTCCTTCATGTCGAGCGCCGGGCGCACGTGCAGCACGCCCGCATCGACGTGGCCGAACATCCCGTACCGCAGCCCGTAGCGGTCGAGCAGCGCGCGGAATTCGGCGATATACGCGGCGAGATTCTCGGGCGGCACGGCCGTGTCTTCGACGAACGGTTGCGGGCGCGCTTCGCCCTGCACGTTGCCGAGCAGCCCGACCGCGCGCTTGCGCATCGCGTAGACGCGCTTCACCGCATCGTCGCCGGCCGCGATCGTATGGCCGAGGCGCTCGACCGTCGTGTCGGCGCGCAGATGCTCGACGAACGCGCGTACGCGCGCGTCGACGTCGTCGGCATCGTCGCCGCTGAACTCGATCAGGTTGATGCCGAGCGTCGGGCGGCGGTCGTCCTGCGGGAAATAGTCGGCGACGCTGCTCCACACGAAATCCTTCATGGCGAGCATCAGCACGGTCGAGTCGACGGTTTCGATCGACAGCGGCTTGAGCTCGAGCAGCGCGCGCGCATCGCGCAGCGCCTCCATGAAGCCGGCGTAGCGCACGTTGACGAGCACCGAGTACTTCGGAATCGGCAGCACGTTGAGCGTCGCCTCGACGACGAAGCCAAGCGAGCCTTCCGCACCGCACAGCACGCTGTTGAGGTTGAACCGGCCGTCGGGCTCGCGCAGGTGCGCGAGATCGTAGCCGGTCAGGCAGCGGTTCAGCTTCGGGAACTTCGCCTCGATCAGCGCGGCGTGGTCGTCGCTGATCCGGCGCGCGGTGCGATAGACCTCGCCGATCCGGTCCTGCCGCGCGCAGCGGCGCGCCAGCTCGTCGTCGGACAGCGCGGTGCTATGCAGCCGCTCGCCGCCCGGCAGCACGAAATCGAGCGCGAGCACGTGATCGCGCGTCTTGCCGTACGTGCAGCTGCCCTGCCCGCTCGCATCGGTGTTGATCATCCCGCCGATCGTCGCGCGGTTCGACGTCGACAGCTCCGGCGCGAAAAACAGTCCGTGCGGCTTCAGCGCCGCATTGAGCTGATCCTTGACGACGCCCGCCTGCACGCGCACCCGGCGCCGCTTGACATCGATCTCGAGAATCCGGTTCAGGTTGCGCGACAGATCGACGACGAGCCCGTCGGTCAACGACTGCCCGTTCGTGCCGGTGCCGCCGCCGCGCGGCGCGACGACGATGCCGCGATGCGCCGGCTGCGCGAGCAGCCGCGCGAGTCGTTCGACGTCGCCTACGTCGGCAGGGCACACGACCGCCTGCGGCAGGCGCTGGTAGATCGAGTTGTCGGTCGCCTGCACCGTGCGGTTCGCGTAGTCCGCGCGGATCTCGCCGGCAAAGCCGGCCGCCCGCAGCGCATCGAGAAAGTCGCGATAGGCCGCGGCGGTCGGGGCGGCGGGACGGGGCAACGGAGCGATCGGCATCGGAGGAACAGGTCAAGAGAATGAATCGGTCCGCGGCCGCCGCCGAATCATGAATTTTGAGCAAGTTTCCGCGCGGCCGGGGTTTCCAGTATCGTTCGGTTAATAGCCGCAAACAAACGTATTCTTATCAGTCGACACTTGCATAAAACTCATGAATTATCGGCGTTTGACTCCGTCCATGTCGTTGCTGCTCGTCTTCGAGGCCGCCGCGCGTCATGAGAGCTACACGCGCGCGGCTGACGAGCTGTCGCTGAGCCAGAGCGCGATCAGCCGGCAGATCCAGACGCTCGAGGATCAGCTCGGCGTGCCGCTGTTCCGGCGCGAAGGCCGCTCGGTAAAGCTGACCGACGTCGGCCGCCGCTACTTCGCCGAGGTCGGCGGCGCGCTCGGCCGCATTCGCGGCGCGACGCTGCAGGCGATGTCGCATCAGGCGGGCGCCGGCACGCTGCGGCTCGCGACGCTGCCGACGTTCGGCTCGAAATGGCTGCTCCCGCATCTGCATGACTTCTATGCCGCGCATCCGGGCGTGACCGTGCATCTGCATTCGCGGATCGGCAACATCGATTTCCACGTCGACGATCTCGACGCGGCGATCGCGGTCGGCACCGGCGACTGGCCGGGCCTGCATGCGCACCGGCTGTACAACGAGTTTCTGATCGCGATCGCGAGCCCCGACGCGCCGCCCGACGCAAACGGCGAGCGCGCCCCTGCGTGGGCCGCTCGGCAGACGCTGCTCGGCGTGACGAGCAATCAGCACGCGTGGGCGGAATGGTTTGCGCACTACCGGCTCGACCACCGCCAGATGCGGATCGGCCCGAGCTTCGAACTGACGTCGCACCTGATTCAGGCCGTGCGCGCCGGAATGGGGATCGGGCTCGTGCCGAAAGTGCTCGTCGAGGACGAGCTGAGCCGCAACGAACTGGTGTCGATCGGCGAAGCGATCACGAGCCGGCGCAGCTACTACCTCGTGTATCCGCCGGAGAACGAATCGTTGCCGTCGTTGGCGGCGTTTCGGGATTGGCTGATGAACGCGCGCTGAAACGTGCGATCGAGATCGGGTTCGGGTTCGGATCTGTTTGAAACGCCGCTTCCGCGCGATCGTGCGCCGCGCTCGTCGCTCATGTGCCGGCGAAGCGAGTGCAGCGCTGTTTCTCCAAACCTCAAAGACTGATCGCAGCGATCCCGGCCAGCACGACGACGGCGCCGGCGATGCGGCGCGCCAGATGATCTTCGCGAAAGAGCCAGTACGCGAGAAGCGAGCCGATGATGATGGACGATTCGCGCAAGGGCGCGACGAGCGCCAGCGGCGCAGAGAGCATGGCGGTCAGCACGAGGACGTAGGCCAGCGGAGAGAACACGGCGACGATGAGAATCGGCACGGTATCGACGCGGATGGCGGCCTGGATTCGATGCCCTCGCCGCAGCGCGCTTGGCGTCATGATCAGACTCTGTAGCAGCAGTGTGCCGGCGTAGTAACTCACGGGCGCCAGGTGCAGCGTGGTGACCGAGTAGCCGTCCCACAGCGTGTAACCGGCAATGGCGGCACCCGTCGCGACACCCCACAGCATTCCCTTGAGCGGCGCACGCCCGTGCGTGGCTGGATGGCCAGTGACGACAAAAATACCCGCAACCACGAGGCATGCACCGAGCATCGCGACCGGGGTAAGCCGCTCGCCCATGAAGAGCATCGCGAACAGTATCGTGAGTAGCGGCCCCGTCCCTCTGGCGACCGGATATACGACGCCGAGTTCGGCGCGATCGTAACCGGCCTGCAAGGCCAGCGAGTAAACGATGTGCAGCGCCGCCGAAACGGCCGCCCCCGCCGCAAGTTGCCAGTCGATCGTCTGCTGCCCCTTGACGATCTGCACGATGCCGATCGGCACACAAAGCAGTGTCGAGACGCAGCTATAGGCCCAGACGAACACCAGCGTGTCTTCCCGCTTGTACTTCGAGGCGAGGTTCCACACGGCGTGGGCGACGGCCGCGGCGAGGACGATCGCAATCGTGCCGGACTGCATCAATCGATGTCGGGCAGATCGATACCGGCGCGCTCTGCGCAGCGGCTGCGCGCGGGATCGCGCAGCGCGAGGGCGGCGACCAGCGCGTCGATAACGACGAGCTGCGCCAGGCGACTGCCCGCAGCGGCCATCTGCGCCGGCAACGGCGCGCCGCCGACGACCAGCGCGATGTCTGCGAGGTTCGCCAGCGGCGTGCCGTATTGGTTGGTGACGGCAACGAGCGTGGCGCCGGCCGAGGATGCCGCATCCGCGACGGCGAGCGTCGACGACGTGCGCCCGGTCGAACTGACCGCGATGACAACGTCGCCGGGCCCGAGAAGCCGAGCCGCGATCATCGCCGACAGATAGTCTGGAATCCCGACGGTTGTCACGCCGACCGCGCGCAACCGGAAGACTGCGTCGGCGGCGACGGTAGCCGAAGGGCCGGCACCGAACGCGAATACCTGGCGCGCTTGCTGAATCGACGCGACCGCCTTGTCGAGCGCGGCGATTTCGATGGCCCCGCTGAGTGCGGACAGTGCATCGACGCCTGTGCGGATGGACGTCTCCAGCACTGCGGCCGAGCTCGCGTCCGCGGTGAGTACTTCAGGCGGCGCGAAAAAGCGGGCGGTGCCGCGAGCACGCGCGATCTCGATTTTGAGCTCGGTGAACCCCGTGAACCCAAGTGCACGTGCGGCGCGAATGACGGTGGGCGGCGAAACACCGGCACGCGCGGCGACCTGTGCGGTCGTGCTCGCGCCGACGAACAGCGGGTCGCTCAGCAGGAGCTGGACCACCTTCGCCTCGCTCGCGGCCAGATCGCCGCTGCGGGCTTGAATGCTGCCGATCCATTGCTGCAGACGTCGCTCGCCGCCTGAAACGCTATTACCAATATCTTCGCTCATGTGTAATATATTACGTACCATCCGCTACGCGCGCAACCATTCCGTCGGCATGCGCGGTTAAGGAGTCCCTCTCATGAACGCCGAAATCGATACTGAAATCGCTGTCGTCGGCCCCGGCGCCATCGGCACCACGGTCGCGGCGGCACTGCACGAAGCGGGCCGCACGCCCTTACTGTGTGGCCGCACGCCCCGCGATGAGCTGACGCTGCGCGATGGCGACCGCCTCATCGTCGTGCCCGGCCCGGTCCGAACGGATCCCGCGGAAATCGATCGCACGGTCGATCTTGTCTTTCTGTCGGTCAAGGCAACGCAAACTGCCGCGGCCGCAAAATGGCTGGCGGCGCTGACCGGTCCGGAAACCGTGGTGTGTGTCTTGCAGAACGGGATCGAGCAGTCGGATACGGTGGCCCCGCATTGTTCGCAAGGGCGGATCGTTCCCGCGGTCGTATGGTTTCCCGCGCAGGCGCAACCGGACGGCTCGGTACGCTTGCGAGGCGACGTGCGACTCAGCCTGCCGGATACGGCGGATGCCCGCACGGTGGCCGACGCGTTGCGCGGGACGCGATGCGCCGTGGACGTGACGGCCGCCTTCAGTTCTCTGGCCTGGCGCAAATTGCTGCAGAACGCGGTAGCCGGTCTTATGGCGCTCACGGTCCGCCGCGCGGGCATGTTCGGCCGCGCCGACATCGCCGAGCTTGCGCTGGCTTATCTGCGCGAATGCCTGGCGGTGGCTCGTGCCGAAGGCGCTGAACTCGGCGACGAGGTGCCACGAGAGATTCTCGACAAGTTCCGCGCAGCGCCTGCCGACATGGGCACCTCCATCCTCACGGACCGGGAAGCCGGCCGGCCGCTGGAATGGGATATCCGCAACGGTGTCATCTCGCGTCGCGGCCGGATGCACGGCATTCCGACGCCGATCAGCGACGTCCTTGTGCCGCTCCTCGCGGCCGCGAGCGACGGGCCGGGGTGATGCCGTGATCAGCGGTCGTGCCGTTCGCTCTCTTGCTCGTCGCATTCGGAGCCAGGAGCATTCCCGACCTTTTCGACATGAAGAAAGTGCATGCCCACCGCTCGCTACTCCGAACCGCTTCCCTTCTGGTTTCCTTTTGCGTTCCCAGCACGGGACACGCAACTTCCTTCAATTGCCATCGGGCCGGCCATCCGACCGAACGAACTATTTGCTCCGTCCCAGAGCTGTCAAAATTCGACGATCAGCTTGTGATCGCGTGGTCGCTCGCGACAACGTCTCAACAGCCGCGGTGATTCCAGTCTCTATGAAATGATAACGATCCATGTTAACCAGCGCGCCGACGCGGCCCGTTTGACGTTCGATGCATCTTCATGGAACGGTCAGAACAGCGGCCGGGAATTCAATGGTGATGCCGTCGTGCGGGCCGACGGCAAGGCGTTCTGTCTAGGTGCGGATGGCTGCCAACTCGATTTTGCTATTCACGGCGCGCAATTGTGGCTCGAGCAACACGATCAATGCGGCAAAGTACTAGGGCACGGCACAAGGTCGATTTTCAAGGCCCGTAGCGATGACGAGCACGCTCCCAAAAGGGGCGTCGTATTGGAATGACGCACTTGCACTGTTGTTCGCGGGCAGCGGACGCCGGATCGCACCTACGCGCTGATCTTGTAGCCATGACTGCCCGTGTCGCGCGTAAAGGATGTGTTCGCTCGTGAGATTGTGAGCCGCGTGTCGCGTTCCGCGCGCCTCGCTCGGAACACGATCATTGTGCCGCGCCCGCTCGAGCCGTACGTTCCGCCAGCGGGCGAGTAGGAAAACCGTGACGAAAGAGATCGGGTTGGCACCCACGAGATACCACGCAGGCGCCATCGGGTCAGCCCCTCTCGGCCGACTGCAAGATTACCTCCCCAAAGTCAAATCCCTTGAGATTACTCGCCTCTACGGCTCTTCGAAATTTCTCGGAAACAAATACTGTCGCCGGCTTCTCTTTCAACCGGAACATATCAACGTCCCGCACCCGCTTTTCCAAGAGAACAATCTTATTGAATACTGTCGCCTGAGGGTAGACTTTGAATTTGGACGCATCCATATCTACAGCGCCTTCCAGCACACGCGTAACATGGAATCCGCTCATACCGTCCACTGGAGCTTGAACCGGTAATATCTGTCCGCTTGCTTGAAGGAAGGGCATCAACGCATCTAACGCTCTTTTACTAAATACGAGAAACGGAGAAAGCATCGCCTGCAAATCACAATCTTTCTTCTTGCGCGGCGTTCCCCAAGACAGTTTGGGCGGCAAAAAGCTTCCGTCAAACTGCTCTCCACAAAGCGCCGTCGCCTTTATCGCGACACTCTCGTCATATCCAATTTCACCCGCATCATCGACCTGAACCAACGCTTGGAATGCGTCGTCCTGCCTCAAGCCATAGATATTGTTCATATACCCTCACAACTCAGAAAGAACAGATTTCCACGGTGTATCTCTGGATGCATTTTGCAACGTCTCTCTTATCGTCTGAAGCTGGTCGAGAACGGCTTGTTTGCCACCCAGATCAGCATCCTGCAGCAACTGGTTTACTTTTTGGAAATACGTATTCGGATGCTTCCCGTTATGCAATATCCCGGCGAGATTGTCCGTATTATTCCGATTAGGCAAGAATACGCCATTCAATTCAGAATCGACATCAATGCCGTATTTCGAGAGGATGGCGCGCGCCGGCGCCGCTTCCTTCGCGGTATCCCCGACGATGTGGTGCGCGGCAGAGTTGGCCGGACGAGTCACGCCTGACTTTTCCATGTTATTGCTCAGCTTGACCGAACACCAGCCCCACGGATCGACCCACTGCTGTGAATTTGGCCCATAGGCATATAAGTTTCCGCCACCGTACAGGCCGATCGGATCTTGATTGATGAACCGCCCTACGTCTGGATCATAGAAGCGGAAGGTGTTGTAGTGCAGGCCGGTGCCTTCGTCAGCATATTGCCCGGCATAGCGCAACGGTTGCTCGATCCTGGCGATGTGCTTGTTGCTCGACTCAACTTTGCCCCACGCCGTATATTGCCCGGTCCATGCCAGTTCGCCCGACTCGTCTGTCACTTCGAGTGGGGCTCCAACAAGATCAATATGGAAGTGGTAGATCCGCGCTGCACGCTTCGCGGTGTCGATCGCAGCGGCGGCCAGAGCTTCGGCGATCACCTTGTCGACGCGGGCTGCAGGCGAGTAAGGCGCATCCGGACTGTACACATAACTGCTCACGCCGGTCTCGCGCACCTCCTGAGCAAGCCGCAGCCCCTCCCAGACGAACCGCTTCGTCTCGGTGCGCTGCTTCACTCCGCGGATGTCGAAAAACGTATCGGACTTCGCGATGCGCCGACCGAGGGGATCGTAAGCGACGCGCGATTCCACAACACCACGCGCGTCCTGCGTGCGCACCGCGATCAACCGATCCTGCCCGTCGTACGTGAAGCGCTGCGTCCGGTTGGCGCCACGCGTCTTGGCCACCAGATTGCCGAACGCATCATATTCGAACCGCAGATCCTGCCACATTCGCAGACGGTTCCCTTCGACATATCCGCGGCTTCTGCGCTGCACATCGTCGAGCAGGTTACCGGCGGCATCCCACGCAAACTCCTCGAGCTGCCGGCCCAAGATGTTCACGCGGCGAGTCAGCTGTCCAGCCGGGTCGTAGCTGTACTGCGTGCTGCCGCGCAGGTTGTCACTCGTTTCGATCAGTTCACCGGCGGCGGCGTACCCGTAGTTACGCCACAGATGGCCGCGCCCGCGGCCCAGCGCCTCTGGGTGGAAACCGGCGGACTGCCAGACCTTTCGGCCGAGCGGGTCATACGCAGAACGCTGAATCAGCCGCCCTTGCGTACGCGTCACCTCGCGATGCAGGTCGTCGCGCTCGAAGTCGCTGACTATCTGATCGCCGCACCGAATTTGATGCACGTGGCCTGAGCCATAGCGCAGCATCTGCAGCTTCTGCTCGTGCGGCAATTCGAGCGCTATTACGTTGTCCAGCGCATCGAGCGTGTACTGAACGGTTCCGTTCGCACCATGCTCGGCAACAAGGCGGCCGGCCTTGTCGTACTCGAACTCGACGGTATCCGGCGCAACGCCGAGCGCGACGCCCATGGCCGTCGGGGTGCGCTCCACCTTCAGCAGCCGATCTCCCTTGTCACGCTCGTAGCGGGTCACTTCGGTCGGCGTATGCTGGACCTTCAGGTTGCCCATCCGGTCACGTTCGAAGCGGACGGTGCGGATCGGTCGATTCGAGGTTGTACCGCTGTCCGGCGCGCCGACGATGTCCAGCGCAACCAGTTCGCCGGCTTCACCGTACCCGAACCGCCGCTCGACACCATCGGGACGTGTTTCGGTCGCTAGTCGACCGCCGGCGCCATACGTGAAGGCGTAGTGCGCGTGCCCCTGCTGTAGCTCGCGAAGCCGCCCCTCGGGATCGTAACGAAATTGGGTCCGTCGACCAGCCGGATCAATTGCCTCGACAAGTTGCCCGCGCGCATTGCGCAGCGCTTGTTGAATCCGGCCGCCGAGTCCGACGTGCTTCACTACGAGCCCGGCGGCATCGTATTCGAACCTTTCGGAGCTGCCGTCGGGATACGTGATCCGACGGGGCTCACCGGTCGGACGCACGTCATACGAGATGCGCTGTCCGAGCGCGTTCTCGCCCGCGAGCGGAAGGCCGAACGCATCGAAGAACGCACGCGTTGTCTTGCCTGAGCAGTCCGTGTAGCCGGCCAGTTCGCCAAGGCGGTTCCATTCCAGCATTTTGCGGCCGCCGCGTGCATCGATGTGCGCGGTCGGCAGCGCGGTCAATCCCGTGGGATATTCGTAGCGATTCTCACGGCCCAGTGGGTCCTGAGTCGACAGCAACCGACCTTGTGGATCGTATTCGGCGCGCCAGGCGCCGCCATCGGCCCCGATGATCTCGACGGGCCGCATGCTGTTACCGTCATAGCGAGTACGCGTCGTGCGCCCGAGCGGGTCGGTCTCGGCAACGATTCGGCCGGCGTCGTCGTACTCAAACTCGACCGTGCGCTCACCCGGCAGCATGAGCATCGTCGGCATACCCGCGTCGTTGTACTTGATCCGGTAGAAGCCGCCGTCGAGGTCGGTGTACTCGACGATCTGGAACGCAGCGTCGAATCGCCAATGCGCAGTACGGCCGTCAGCATGCCGAACGCGGGTTTGCCGACCGTCGACGTCGTACTCGAAAGTCCAGTGTTCACCCTCGCTGGTGTTCGTCTCGACGACCCGCCGCTGTCCTTCGATCGTTGACCACACGTAGCTCGACGTGAAACCCAGCGCATTGGAATGGCTCGTCATCAGGCCGTCGGCATACGTGAATCGGCGCACGATCGCGCCGTTTGCATCCGTCACAGAGGCTAGTTGGCCGTTTTCGTCGTACCCGTACGTAACGGCAACCCGGCGCTCGTCACCGTGAACGAGCGTGACCGCGCCAAGGCGCCCATGCTCCGGTTCATAATCGAGCGCAGCCTGCAGGCCGCCGCACGTCTGGATCTCGGTGACGCGGCCACGGCTGTCGCGCTCGAACTGGTACCACTGTCCGGCCTGATCCTCAATACGGCGCACCCACGCAATACGCCCGGAATCCGGCTCGTATCGGCCGAAGTCGAAATATGTCTCGCCGATGTCATGCAGGATGTAGCGGCCATCCGGCGTGCAGGTCAGGTATCGCTGGTCGGCCTCGCTGAAAGCCGCTTGCCCGGTACGCAATAGCGGGAATCCGCTCTCACGCCCTTGGGCGTCGGTGTACCAGAGGCGTCCGTCTCGCGCTTGAAGTCGAAGCTCCCACGGCAGCACCCAGCCGCGGCCGAGCGTGCCTACGTAATCGAGGCTGCTCGAATAGAACCGCTTGATCGCGACTGGAATCGGGCTCGGGATGACGTAGTCGATTTCTGATTCGGCCAACAGAATCTTCCGACCCGTCGTGACGTCGACCGGGTTGCCGAACATCCCGCCGATCGCCTTGTTGATCGCGGGACCGGCAACATAGCGACCTACGGCTTCGCCCAATACGTATCCACCGATAAACTTCGCAGCGCACGGCAAGACCGCGCGCGATAAACCGCCTGCCGCCTTCAGCAGTCCACCGAGCCCGCCGACCAGACCCGCAAGTGCAAAGACCCAGTCGGTCGCAGTCCGCAGCCACGGCGGGACTTCATCGTCGACCGGAAGATACGTCTGAGTGCCGCCGTGGAAGAAGGTGTCGTGCGAACCACCGCCGATCGTCGCGCCGCAAGTGATCTTGTCGTCCTTGCGGGCCGCAGGCCGATTGTTGATGAAGATGTTTGTCGAGCCCTGGGCGACCAGCGGAACGGGGTTGTGCTTGCTGCACGCCACGCCGCTCAGCGTTGCATAGGCCGCCGGCTTGCCGTTGACATAGACGTTCGTCGAGCCGGTGATGATGTTGCCGGACTGCGAGCTGAACATCTTGCCGATCGCCTCGCCTAACGATAGCAGCCCCTGTGCACCGATGCCTGCTGCCATACCCGCCAGCAGCGCCACACCGAATCCACACGTGAATGTCGCGAATGCCACGGCGGCGATCAGGGCGATGCCGAGTAAAGCGCCGACCAGAAAGCCCGCGAGCGCGCTCGTATGCTCGATCGGATCAGTGACGCGTGCGGCTTCGTACACGATGAATGTCCTTTGCTGTTGTCATGCCGACGCTTGCTCAGCCGGCCGGTAGCCGTCGAGCCAGGTGCGCCAGAATGTGTCGAAGGTGCCGTTGAAGCTTTTCGCGTTCGACGCCGTGAAGATAAGTACGCGCCCGGGCGCGACGATGAACGCGGCTTGCCGTTGAAACACCATCTTTGCGCCGTTCCGATAGGCGGTGTCGATGCGTTCTCCAGGCATCCCGTCCGCCTCAGGCCCGAGCCGCTCGGCTTGACGACCGAGCAGACGAAGGCCCTGCAAACGGGATTTGAGCAACGTGACCTGCCGGTCGATGTATGGCGCGAGCGTTTCTCCATCCTTGAGCCAGTCGCGGGCCACACTAAGGTTCGGCTGCGTGGTCAAGTCGGCAGGCACAAGCAGATTGGTTGTGCGATCCTCGAAACCGTCTGGCAGTACGATGCTGCCTTCGTGAATCCGGATGCGGTTTTCGGAATCGGTCATGCGGGTAATCTCGTGAAACGGGGAAGTCGAAAGGAGTCAGGCGCCTTGGTAAAACTCAGTTGCCGGGCAGTGCGGTAGCGGCGTCCTGACGCAAACGCAAACCGCCCAACAACAACGCAACCTGCGAGATGAGCCAGACGTAGAAGGCAATGCCGAAGCCCGTGATCGGAGTGGCGTCGGCTTCGTTGAAGTACCACTTCGTCGTGAACAGCGAGCAGAGTGCGCATACGACTGCCGCGCCGGAAAATACGCTGGCGCGTCCGTATCGTGCACGGCCAAACTGGACCGCAGCGATCACATAAAGCGGATTGGCGAGCCATGAAGGATTGAGCATCAGCAACCCGCACCAGCCCTGAGCGAGAACGGACATCCCGATGAGCGGGGCTTCCTTTTCGAAATACATCGCGGGCAGCAGCAGCGAGACGACATACAGCCCGACCGATGCCCCCAGGACGGTTCCTCGTCGAACGCGTGGCAGCGATTCCAAGGCACGCGTCATTGCCTGATTCCTTCGCAAGCCGGATTATCGATTACCCACACGCTCATTCCGTTTGGCCAGCCGGTGTCACGACCTTTTCGCCACGCGCGCGCATGGCCGCGCGTTGCGCTTTCGGATCGACCGGCGGCCACGGCGCACCAGCCGCTACAATCTTGCGGCGGATTGCGTCGATGCGCGCACGCGCCGGCGAATCGGGCGTCGTGTGGTTTTTCAGTTCGTTCTGCAGCACCCAACCGTAAGAAACGCCCGTTTCGTCAACGACCTTCGGGTCCGCGCCATGCGCAAGCAGATAGTCGACAGCATCCCACTGTTGGAGCGACGTTGCATCGAAGATAGCCGTCGTACGAAGTGAATCGCGAAGATTCACGTCTGCCTTATGTTCGACTAGCAGCTTCAACTGCGGCAAGAGCTTGTTCTCGGCGACTTCAAAAATCATTGGCGTGTCGCCACTGGGCCGCCAGTTGGGATCGAGGCCACCGTCCAGCAGCACGCGCAGCAGATTCGGTGTGTCGGCACGCAGAGCGACATCGACGACCGTCCCACCGCTGGCTCCGACCGGCGCCTTAGGATCAGCGCCATTCTTGAGCAGCGCCGAGATGATCTGGTAGCGCGTATTCGATGCGTCGTTCTTGACCGGCACGATTTCCTGCACGGCATACGACAGTAGTGTCGTATTCTTTGCACCCGGTGCATTGAGGTCGGTCTTCGGTGCAAGCTGCTGCACGCGGGTAAGGTCGCCGTCATGAATGGCCTGCGCTAACGCGAGCTGCTGCCCCGAGAAAAACTCTTCCGGTGCGTAACGTTTGAAGCCAGTCATGTTCGTCCCTTGAGCTTGAGTGGGCCACCAGAGCGGTGAGGTCGCTCCCACCAGTACGGCAATGGCGCCGGCAGTTATCGCCTTCTTGTATTGCATATCAATGTGATGAATTCAATTGGGAAACCAGGTCGAACTCGTCCTTGGCGACCTGCTGATTCATCCCGCTCGTCACATCTCCCATCATGTGCCGACCGACGGTGGTGATGCTTTGGCCGTCGAGTGTAACGGGGGTGCCAATCGCTTTAGGCATGAGTTGCGCGGTACCGTCGCTAATCGGCCCGAGCCGGCCTTCCTGCAGTCCGGTCAGGATGTCGCCGTCTACCCGATAGGCCGTGATGTTGGTCGCTTGAACGGTTCCGCCGTATTGCGCGACGGTTTCCGGATTGAGGCCGGCCGCATTGAACGTCACGGCCGAACTGCCACTCGCTTCGGCCGCAGCAGAAGCCATCCCCCCGCCGAGCGAGTGTCCTGTGAAATCGACATTCGACGATATGCCGGCCTGCTCGAGGCGGTTGCCGATCGTGACGGCTTTGCGATAGTACGGGGATTCCCCACCGAGCCCTTGGGCAATGTTGTTGGTCATGTCGTCGCCGACGGGACTGAGGCTCTGCGTCCCCTTGAACGCGATCGTCGGCTTCATGCTGTCGCCAAAAACCTTCGGGTCGGGGGTGTACATCTGCGCACCGAAGTTGCTGTCATTGAGATGGAAGTTGTCCGGCTTCAGGCGGAATGCCTTGAGCGCTTCCGGATCGTTGGTGACCATCTTCCATCCGGTGGGCGGCGGATCGTTCGGGTGATAAACGTGATCAGCCAGTTTCGCCATTTGCTGGGCTTTCAGGGAATTCGCCAGCTTGCCCGCGGCGGCGCGAGTCGCGGGATCAGGGCTCGCCAGCCCTTGGGCAATCATCGCTTGTGCTTCCGCCCACTGAAGCGCAAGCGCTTGTTCAGGCGCCTGTGCACTGCCCTGATTCAGGTGGATGACCGGCGCGTCGAGATAGATCCCGTTCGCGTTCATGAGGATCGTCGACGGTCCGTGCGCCAGCTTGATGCCGTCCGGCGTCATCGTCACGATGCTTTCGCCGACACGAAACTCCATGCCGTCGCTGGCCTGGTGACTCTGCATCCCGGGGCCGGCCTTGCTTGCGATCGCCTTCGTGTTGATCACGTTCGCGGTGGTGTCGCGCGTCAGCGCGATGGTTTCCATCAGCCCGCCCTGTGCAATCTGCTTGGTTTCGCTGCCCTTGAGCAATGAAACAGTGCGCGCGCCGGCTTCGACAGTATGCGTTTCGGAATCCTTGATCACGGTCTTCATATCCTTCTGCGCATGCAGAAAGACTTCCTGAGCACCGTTCACGTCGGAAAACCGCAATTCGTTCGAGCCCTGTCCTTTGTGCGTCTGGCTCTTGATCCCCATCGTCTGGCCAGCCGCACCATGGTACGGATTGCCTTGCTCGCCGTTGAAGACGCGCCCCACAATCACCGGGTTATCAGGATCGCCCTGATTGAACGAGACTAGAACTTCCTGCCCGATCCGCGGAATCGCAGCTGCACCCCACCCCGCACCCGCCCATGGCTGGGACACTCGAATCCACATCGAGTCAGACCCATCCATCTGGCCGCGCCGATCCCACAAGAAGTGCAGCTTCACGCAACTGCCATTCGTATGGATTTGCTCGCCCTTCGGGCCGACAACAATCGCCGACTGAGTTCCATGGATGACCGGCTTCGGCGTGTTACGCGGCGCGCGGTACGGAATGTTTTGCGGCAGAAGCGCAAACGAGTTGCGGTACGGCATCTTCGCGGCATGCTGGGTGTAGTCGTTCACCGCTTCATGCCGCACGTGCAGGATTGCGTATTCCTGATTGTTTGCCATCACAGGATGGTTGGCTACCGTCACACTGCATGCGGTGGTCATCCTCCATGCATAGCCACTACCGGTATATCGATGCGCCTGCGCTTCCTCCGCCTGCATCGCGATGCGCGCGTAGCGATTTCCGTCGTCACCGTGGTCATACAGCGACTGGTGCTCGAAACGCTCGGTCGCGTCGAGCCGCGCGTGTCGCAACGTCTGCGGCTCGGCTTGTACGAGCATCAGTGGCGACGACGGATTCTGATGATTGAAATCCTGGAACGTAACCTTGCCGACGCCAAAACGCCGCCCTTCGTGCAGCTGATCGATTCCGTTGAACTCACTGGCTTCGCTGTCCGCGTAAGGAACCGTCGAAAGTCCTTCGATCGGGCGGAACACGAAGTTGGTATCGCCGATCACGAGAATGTGTTTGTCCTTCTCGTAGCGGTGCGTCCAGATCAGCCCTTCCTGCTCCATCAATCGCGCGCAGAAGTTGTAATACGACTCCTGGTACATCACGATGTACTCGATGGGTTTCTGGGCGGTCCGGATGTCGAACTCGAAGTCGGTGAATCCGTGATCCTGGAAAATCTCGCCGAGGATCTCACGCGAAGTCTTGTTCTGGAAAATTCGGCAATCGGTCGAGCGCGTCAGGAACCAGAACCAGGGCACCGCGGTCATGTGGTACTGCGTTACGCGCCCCGGATTGCCGGCGCGATCGAACGACGCGACATACCCGTCGAAATAGCGGTTATTGTCGGCGCCGCCGGACATTACGATGCGTTCGAGTGTCGACTGCCGCGCATTGTGATCGAGCCGCAGCTTGATCGGCTGGCCGATCAAATGATCCGGCGTGAGATCATGCTTATGCGACAGCAAATCGAGATGAATTTCCGGCAGGCGATTGACGTGTTCGTCGATGACCGCAGCACCGACCAATAACACGTCGGGCCCGAGCGGAGATTCGATCGTCACATACCGGTTCAGTTGCGTCAGACGAGCGACGCCGCCCGTTGCATTGTTGAGCGCATCCGCAATCGCAGCGGGCGTCTTGTTCATCAACGAGAAACCGGTCTGCGCCAGCTGGACCGCGCGTTGCACGGTGTCGAGATGGCCCGCGACGCCAGCAAGCGGGCCCATTTGGCCGGCCACTGTGGACGCAATTGGACCGGCAAGGCCGCCGAGCGCACTCAGTGAGCCCAACGAATTCCCTCCGAATCCGCTCGGAATACCGCCATTCGGGGCGAAACTCATTCTTGTTCCTTTCTTCTCGTCTCAGGTTCTACCCCGGCAGACCGCCAATCCGAGGCCCCGCTACTGTAGGACAAATTGCAACAGGGCGAAAGATGCTCGAAACTACCTTTCGATTTCATTTCACTGAAAAGGCAACCTATTTATCGGGCGAGGGGGTGGTTGCCCGAACACGGCTCACCGCATCGCAGGGTTGCGCCCGTAATAGCCGATAGCAGCGCGATCTGTACAAAGCCGGTGATCGGCACGTAGCAGGCCAAGATCCGGTCCGCTACTCTGCCCAGCTGACATCGTCATTCCCCCGCAACTATCAATTCGGCGGGCTCCCTTCCCTACTTCGCCGGCGCGACTGCCGGTTCTGGCGCACGCCGGGCTCCATGCCGCAGCAAGGTCAAATAGAGGGCCGACACTGCGGTATCGCACCCTGCGAAGCCCGCCATCACCCGACACGCCCTCCACCCTCACATATCGATAATCGGCCGCAGCAGCGCCTGCCCTTCATACAGATAACGCAGACAGCGCTCGCGAATGTCGCCGAGCGACAGCGACGACACCTGCGTCGTGATCGTGAGGCTCGCGCACATCTGCCCGGCGCGATTCGTCAGCGGCACGCCGAGGATCCGCATGCCGACCTCGTACTCCTGATCCAGTTCCACGTACCCCTGCTCCCGGATCTGCGCGACGATCGCCTTGATCTCGTCGACCGACGTGCGCGTAAACGGCGTCAGCGGCTTGCGCTCGACGCGCGCCAGATACGCGTCGACCTCGTCGTCGGGCAGCGACGCGAGCCACAGCCGGCCGCTGCCCGTGCAGTACATCGGTAGCCGATAGCCCTGCCGGATCGACATCGACGACACGTTCGCGATCCGGCTGCGCACGATATGCACGACCTCGTCGCCGTCGAGCACGGCTACCGACACGTGTTCGCGCGTTTCGCTCGCGACCTTCTCGACGATCGGCCGCAGCATGCGCGGCAGCCGCGCCGAATCGACATACGCCTGGCCGATCCGCAGCGTCTTCGCGGTCAGCCAGTATTGGCGACTGTCGGTCTGCGCATAGCCGTCGTGCACGAGCGTCAGCAAAAAGCGCCGAGCCGCGCTTCGCGTGAGCCCGGCAAGACGCGCGACGTCGGCGACGCTCAGCCGCGGTGTTTCCTCGGTGAACAGCTGGATGATCGCGAGCCCTTTCTGCAGACCGACGATCAGGTCGCGCTCGTGGATGGGCGGCTGGGGCATGGTTTGGGTCCGAAACGGCAAACGAGTGCGATTATCGCATCGTCATTGCGCTGATCGCTCGAATCGGCCGATTCCGGCGTTGTGGCCCGGCGGCCGCGGTCGCACCATGCGTGCTGTTCGCCCTCCCACTCCGGTGCATTCATGATCAGCGGTACGACCGAATTATTGGCCATCGTCGGCTCCCCCATCGCGCAGGTGAAATCCCCGCAGAACTTCAACGCATGGTTCGCGCGTCATGGCAAAGACGCATCGATGATTCCGATCGATCTCGAACGCGAATCGCTCGACGCGTTCGTCCGGACGCTGCGCGCATGGCGCAATCTTCGCGGCTGCGTGATCACCGTGCCGTACAAGCAGGAGATCGCCGCACGCATCGACATGCTCAGCGAGCGTGCGCACGCACTCGCGTGCGTGAACGTGATCCGCCGCGAAGCCGACGGCACGCTCGCGGGCGACATCGTCGACGGCGACGGTTTCCTGAAGGCCGCGCGCCAGCACGGCTTTTCACCGCGCGGCGCGCGGGCGCTCGTGATCGGCGCCGGCGGTGCGGGCAGCGCGATCGCGTGGGCGCTGTGCGAGCACGGCGCGACCGCGCTCACGCTCGTCGATCTCGACGCGTCGCGCACGCAGCGGCTGCGCGCGCTGCTGCGCACGCGTTTTCCGGCGGTCGACACCGGCACGCAGGTCGATTCGCTCGCCGCGTTCGATCTCGTCGTCAACGCGTCGCCGGCCGGCATGCCGGACAACGACGTGCTGCCGCTCACCGAACATCGGCTCGCGACGCTGCGCGCGACCACGCTCGTCGCGGACGTCGTCACGACGCCGGACATCACGCGCTTTCTTGCGATCGCGCGCCGTACCGGTTGCCGGATCCAGACCGGCGCCGAGATGGCGCTCGCGCAGTTCGACGACCTGCGCGCGTTCATGACGGCGCCGCTCGCCGCGTGAGCCCGTGCGCCGCGCGCGCCGGCGCGAACCACTGCGCGCAGCCCACCTACCCGATAGCAAAGACAGGAGACGACAGATGAACCTCGATGCGACAACCGCTGCGCCATCCAGGCAGCAGACCCGGCGCGCGACCGCCAGCGGCTGGATCGGCTCGGTGCTCGAATACTACGACTTCTTCATCTACGCGCAGGCCGCGTCGATGGTGTTTCCGCAACTGTTCTTTCCGCACGGCGATCCGACGCTCGCGATCGTCGCGTCGCTCGCGACGTACGGCGTCGGCTACGTCGCGCGGCCGATCGGCGGCTTTGTGCTCGGGCGCCGCGGCGATACGCACGGCCGCAAGCATCTGCTGCTGTTGTGCATGTTCCTGATGGGCGTGTCGACGTTCGCGGTCGGCCTGCTGCCGACGTACCGGCAGATCGGCATCGCGGCGCCGATCGCGCTCGTCGTGCTGCGGTTGATCCAGGGCTTCGCCGTTGCCGGCGAAATCTCGGGCGCGAGCTCGATGATTCTCGAGCAGGCGCCGTTCGGCAAGCGCGGCTACTACGCAAGCTTCGCGCTGCAGGGCACGCAGGCCGGCCAGATCCTCGCGGCGGCGATCTTCATGCCGCTCGCATACTGGCTGCCGGCCGATGCATTCGCGTCGTGGGGGTGGCGCATTCCGTTTCTGCTCAGCGCACTCGTGCTCGCCGCCGGCTACATGATCCGCCGTCATGTGCAGGAATCGCCTGCGTTCATCGGCGAAGGCACACAACACGCGATGCCCGAATCGCCGATCCGCGTCGCGCTGCGCGACAGCTGGCGCGACATCGTGCGGATCGCGGTCATGGCGACCGCCGCGGTAATCGCGATGGTCGCGACGATCTTCGGCGCCGCATATGCGGTGCAGCCCGCCTACGGGATCGGCTTTCATGCGGATACCTATCTGGTGATCCCGTTCGTCGGCAACGTCGTCGCAGTGATCCTGATTCCTTTCGTCGGACGATTGTCCGACCGCATCGGCCGCCGCATTCCGGTCGTCGTCGGTTCGCTGGGCGCGGGGCTGCTGTCGTATGCGTATCTGTATGCGATCAGCGTCGGCAACGCGCCGGCCGCGATTCTCACGTCGGTGCTGATGTGGGGCGTCGTCTATCAGGGCTTCAATGCGGTGTTCCCGAGCTTCATGCCGGAACTCTTTCCGACGCGCACGCGCGTCTCCGCGATGTCGATCGGGCAGAACGTCGGCATGGCGCTGACTGCGCTGCTGCCCTCGCTGTTCGCGGCGATCGCGCCGCCCGGCACGCACGACATTCCGCTGCGGATCGGCACCGTCACGCTCGCGATCAGCGCGCTCGCGGCCCTCGCCGCATGGACGGCACGCGAGACGCACCGCACGCCGCTGCACGAACTGGGCGGCCCCGCCGCGACGCGCCGCGCCGCCGAACGCCTTGCACCGGCCGACGCGATCGAGGCGCGCTGAAGCAAAAACGCACAACCTGTCGCAATCGTGATGATTCGCGTCGTGTCCGGATAAAAGCGCGGCCGCCGCGGTGCCGTTAACGCGTTCGCAGCCCGGGCGCCGCGCGCTGCATGCGGCGTTCGTCCCTCCGACCCGGAGCACTTCTGCGCCAACGGCCGCGCGCGGCCGCCGGCAAGGGAACGACATGCGAAAACGATTCACGATCCGCGGCGGGCTCGTCGCGACCATCGCCGGCTATACGCTGCTGCTCGTCCTCATGGTCGCCGCGTGCATCGGCGGCCTATACCTAGGCAACGACTCGCTCGAAGCGATGTACCGCGACGACACCGCGTCGCTGCTGCACCTGAAGACCAGCTCCGAGCGCATGCTCGTGCTGCGCGAACGCATGGCCGACGTCGCGCAGATCATCAGCGCCGGCCGGCCCGCGAAGGACGAAATCGCTCAGCTTCACACGCTGCTGCAGCAGAGCAACGACGAACTGCTCGCGTATTCGCGGCTGCATAAGCGCGACGCGCAGGAGCAGACGCTGTTCGACGCACTGCAGGCCAGTCGCCGCGCGCTGCTCGATCGCGTGTTCTCGAAGGCGCTCGCGCAGCTCGATCAGGACGACGCGTTCAATTTCCTCGACACGCAGCGCACCGCGCCGCCCGATCTGTTCGCCGCCTACCAGAAGGCGATCGATGCGCTCGAAGCGTTCCAGGTCGAGCGCGAGAAGGCGCGCTACGAAGCGGCCGGCGAGCGCTTTCACCGGATCGTGTGGGCGATGGCGGCGGTCGCCGCGATCGCGCTGGTCGTCGGCTTCGTCGCGCAGCGTCTGCTCGCCAAGGCGATCATCGAGCCGATCGCGCTCGCGGTCGATCATTTCGACAAGATCTCGAAGGGCGATCTGACCAGTGCGGTCGCGATCGGCGGCGACAACGAGATGGCCTATCTGCTCAACGCGCTGAAGCGGATGCAGGACGGGCTCGTCGACACGGTCAGCCAGGTACGCGCGAGCACGGAAACGATCGTCGGCGACGTGCGTACGATCGCGAGCGGCAACGTCGATCTGTCCGCGCGCACCGAACAGCACGCGGTGTCGCTGCAGCAAGCGGCCGCGAGCATGGAGCAGTTGACGGCGACGGTGCGCCAGAACGCCGACAACGCGCGCGATGCGCGCAGCTACGTCGAAGGCGCGGCCGGCATCGCGGCGCGCGGCGGCGAGGCGATGCAGCGCGTCGTCGACACGATGTCGGCGATCTCGCAAAGTGCCGCGCAAATCGCCGGCATTGTCGGCGTGATCGAAAGCATCGCATTCCAGACCAACATCCTTGCGCTCAACGCGGCGGTCGAAGCGGCGCGCGCCGGCGAACAGGGCCGCGGCTTCGCGGTCGTCGCGACCGAGGTGCGCGGGCTCGCGCAGCGCTGCGCGGCGGCGGCAAAGGAGATCCGCGAGCTGATCGGCGATTCGACGCAGCGCGTCGAACACGGCAGCGGCCTCGTCGCGCATGCCGGTTCCGCGATGACCGAGATCGTCGCGGCCGTCGAGCGCGTGAACGCGATCATGAGCGACATCAGTACCGCGTTCGACGAACAGTCCTCGGGCATCGAGCAGGTGAACGCGACCGTCACGCAGATGGAGCAGACGATGCAGCGCAATACCGCGCTCGTCGAAGAGACGGCTGCCGCCGCGCTGTCGCTCGAGGAGCAAGGCGCGCGGCTCAGCAATGCGGTCGCCCAGTTTCGGCTGCGGGAGGCGGCGTCCGCATGAGGTGAGCGCGCGCAGTCGCAACGGTTCGTCGAGGCGATCCGAACGGGTTACCCCCCAGCCTCCACCCCGCTCGAAGCAGCGCGCGCCGTTACCTGTACTTTCGAACGGCCGACGCATATGCGGCACTCCCATTCGGGAGGGAACCGGCTGTCCGGCGAGGGGCTTTGGGCGCATCGCGATAATCGTGTTTCGCCTCCCGTCTCGCTGCGCAAACCGAAAATGAGAAGCAGTGTCGCTTCGAGAATCAGTGGCGTTGCGGATCGACCGTGCGCTTGCGCGTAACGGCTTCAACTGCTCGGCATCGCGCATCGGGCCGCTGCGGCATCTCGATCCAAAGCATCTGCGCCCACGATTCGGCATCCCGATGCGCACGCGCCGCTCGATTCCGCCGATCATTGCGCACGCATCGACTGTGTCTTTTTGACTTGCGGCGCTCCAAACGGCATCGCGTACCGACCTCCCGATACCTCTCCTCCCGACGAATTGCGGCGCAGCACGCGGCGCCGGGCGCCGCCCGCGCAACGAACGCCGACGCGCTGCACGACGTGCGCCGCCATCGCACGCGATCCGTCGCCGCAGCACCGCATCGCGATCGGCGGTCCCTCGATACGCGCGCCAGGCACGACGCTTGCCCCTGTCGGCCGGCCTGCCGTACGGCACGGCGAGCGCGCTTCGCTTCGCGGCTCGGAGCGCACACGGCTGGCCAGCGCCGCATTCACTCAGGGAGACGTTGTCATGGACGGGACCGGAGCATATCGCCATTACGACCGGCGGCGCTTTCTCGCCGGCGTTGCCGCTGTTGCGGGCAGTGTCGCGCTATCGGGCTGCGGCGGCGGGGGTGGCGACGGCGGCAACGGCGGTGGTAACGGCGGATCGGGCGCCGACGGCAATGCGGCCGCGCCGTCGATCGGCAACACGCCTTCGCCGAACGGCGGCGATCGCTACAGCCTGCCGCGGCCGCCGCTGCCGGACCCGTCGAACGCCGGCATCGACCACATCGTACTCGTCACGATGGAAAACCGTTCGTTCGATCACTTCCTGAGCTGGGTGCCCGGCGCCGAGGGCATGCCTGCGAACCGCCAATACAACGACGCGTTCGGCGCGACACATGCACCGTTCGCGCTCGCGTCCAATTCCGCGTACGGCTATCAGGCCTGCGCGTATCACGACCCGAACCACAGCTACGAAGGGGCGCGCACGCAAGTCGCGTCCGGCGCGATGAACGGCTGGCTGCTGACGCCGGGCACGAGTCAGACGCAAGGGGACCTGCTCCCGATCGGCTATTACACGTCCGCCGATCTGCCGTTCTTCAGCGCGGCGGCGACTCACTACACGATCGGCGACTTCTACTTCACCGGCATTCTGACGAGCACGTTTCCGAACCGCCTGTATCTGCACAGCGGCGCAACCGACCGCCTCGGCGACGGCATCGATACGTCGACGCTGCGCACGATCTGGGACAACCTCGCCGATGCGAACGTCGGCTGCCATTACTACTATCACGACGTGCCGTTCACGGCGCTGTACGGCACGCGCTATGTCGGCATCTCGCATCCGTTCTCCGAGTTCCTGTCGAATGCGGCGGCCGGTACGCTGCCGGCGTTCTGCATGGTCGACCCCGCTTTCGCGGGCGAACGGGAGGGCACGTCCTCCGACGATCATCCGCACGCCGACATTCGCGACGGCCAGGCATTTCTGAATCAGGTGTATGACGCACTACGCACGAGCCCGACGTGGAGCCGCACGCTGCTGATCATCGTGTACGACGAATGGGGCGGGTTTCTCGAACACGTGGTGCCGCCGACGCGGCCGATCAGCAACAACGAGCTCGCGCTCGGCAACGACGGCAAGCTCGGCTGCCGCGTGCCGCTCGCGCTGCTCGGCCCGCGCGTGCGGGCGGGCACGGTCACGCGCTATCCGTTCGATCCGAGTTCGATTCATGCGCTGCTGCAATGGCGCTTCGGCCTGAAGCCGCTCGGCGTGCGCGGCAGCGATCCGGCGACCGTCAATCTCGCCTACGCGCTCGATCTCGCGAGTGCGCCGCGCACCGACGCGCCCGCCTTTACCGTGCCGCAAGGGCCGTTCGGCGGGCTATGCGCCGGCGCAACCGCACCGGCGCCGTCCGACTCGATCTCGCAGATCGATCCGTCGCAAATGGCCGCGAAGCCCGCGGTGAATCCGACCGCCGACCGCTTCGCGGACCTGCGCGCGAAGGCGGCGGCGCTCGGCTTCGCGACCGGCGGCTGACGCACGCGCAGCCGCCAAGGGGCGGCGCCTACGACCGCGGTACCGCGCCGGCTGCCGTCGCCGCTTGCAGGGCGACGGCCGGCGGCGCGAGCGTCTGTTCGCCGCCGTCCGCGTTGCCCGCACGCGCACTACGGCTGAAGCGGCGAACGGCCTGCGGCGGCTGACCGATCGTCCGCAGGAAGGCGCGCCGCATCCGTTCGCGATCGGCGAAGCCCACTTCATCGGCGATCACGTCCAGCGACAGGCGTCCTTTCTCGAGCAGCAGCCGCGCGGCTTCCACGCGCAGATGCTCGACCGCCTTCGCCGGCGACTGGCCGGTTTCCGCACTGAACGCGCGGCTGAACTGGCGCGGACTCAGTCCCGCGACGTCCGCGAGCTCCTCGACGGTCAGCGGCTTGCGCAGATTCGCGCTCGCATAGTCGATCGCCTTCTGGATCCGGTCCGATTTCGGTTCGAGATCGAGCAGCGTCGAGAACTGCGATTGCCCGCCTGCGCGACGGTGGTAGACGACGAGCTTGCGCGCGACCGCGCGCGACACCTCGTGTCCGTGATCCTTCTCGATCATCGCGAGCGCCATGTCGATCGTCGCGGTCATCCCGGCCGACGTCCAGATCGGCCCGTCGACGATGAAGATCTGATCGTCCTCGACCGTCACCTCCGGATAACGGCGCTGAAGGTCGGCCGCGAAGCGCCAGTGCGTCGTCGCGCGCCGGCCGTCCAGCGCGCCGGCCTCCGCGAGAATGAACGCGCCCGTGCACGGCGCCGCGATGCGTCGCGACGTCGCGAGCGCGCGCCGCACGAACGCGGTCAGCGCAGGCGAAGCGATGTCGATCTCGACACCGGAACCGAACATCACCGTATCGAACGACGTGTCGGAAAACGGCTGCGTCTCGACGCGGATGCCGGCCGACGACAGCACGAGCCCGCCCTCCTCCGACAGCACCGACACCTGATACGCCGGTTCGCCGAGCACGACGTTCGCGAGCTCGAACGCGGTGATCGCCGCGAAGCCGAGCAGATAGAAATTCGGGAAGACGACGAAACCGATCGTATGCATGCGCGTGCTCCGGCGATGTCCGAAATTGCTTGTATATATGACATTTGAGACACGGTCAATCGCGACTATCCTCTCCGCGTATCGCTCCCGAAACCCTTACCGTCAGAGCTTTCGTATGGATCGTCGACTATCGATACTCGCCGTCGGAATGTTCGCGATGGGGACCGACAACTTCGTCGTCGCCGGCATTCTGCCCGGCGTCGCGGCATCCCTTCATACGTCGGTCGCGCTCGCCGGACTCATGGTGACCTGTTACGCGTTCACGTACGCCATCGCCGCGCCGATCATGGCGGCGCTCGCCGGCCGCTGGCCGCGCAAGCTGCTGCTGGTGTCCGCGCTGGGCATCTTCGTCGCCGGCAACGTATTGAGCGCGCTCGCGACCGACCTCGGCGTCGTGCTGTTCAGCCGCGCGCTGGCCGGCTTCGGCGCGGCGCTGTTTTCGCCGACCGCGCTCGGCGTCGCATCGGCGCTCGCGACACCCGAACGGCGCGGACGCGCACTGGCCGCCGTGACGGCCGGGCTGACCGGCGCGACCGCGCTCGGCTCGCCGCTCGGCACCTTCATCGGCGGCTTCGGCGGCTGGCGCTCGACGCTCTGGTTCGTCGCCGCGCTTGGCGCCGTCGCGATGATCGGCGTGTGGACCATGCTGCGGGCCGTGCCGCGCCCCGCGCCGGTCGGCCTGCGCGAGCGCATCGCGCCGATGCGCGACGCGCGAATCGCACTGACCTTGCTGACCTCGCTGTTCGCATTCGGCGGCTTCCTGATGGTCTACACGTATGCGGGCGTCGTGCTGCAGCGCGTGACGCACGGCGACGAACGCATGCTCGCCGCGCTGTTCCTGCTGTGGGGCGTCGCGGCCACGGCCGGGAATTTCATCGCGGGCCGGCTCGTCGACCGCTTCGACAGCCGCCGCGTGATCGACGCGATGCTCTGGGTTGCGATCGTCAACTTCTGCCTGCTGCCGTGGACGGCGGCCCACGTATTCGGCGCGATCGTGTCGCTGACGATCTGGGGCCTCTGCGGCTGGGGGCTGATCGTGCCGCAGCAGCACCGCCTCGTGCATGCCGCGCCGCAGGTCGCGCCGCTCGTGCTCGCGCTGAACAATACGGCGACCTATATCGGGCTCGCAGGCTCCGGCGTGCTCGGCGGCCTCGTGCTGCGCACGATCGACGCGCGCTACCTGAGCGTGGTCGCGGCCGCGCTGATCGTCGTCGCGTTCGTGTGCGCCGAAGCCGCGTATCGACGGATGCGCGCGCCCGCCGCGATCGACCGAACGACACCGGACACGCGTATCGAAACACGCGTACTGACAACCCCCGTTGAACATGGAGAATGACATGACCCGCCGTCTCGACTATGCGCAGATTGCGCCCGCCGGCATGAAGGCGCTCGGCAGCGTCTACGGATACGTGATGCAAAGCGGCCTTTCGCCGATCCTCGTCGATCTCGTCTATCTGCGCGTCTCGCAGATCAACAATTGCGCATACTGCCTCGACATGCACACGCGCGACCTGATCGAACGCGGCGTGAGCATCGAGAAGCTCGCGCTCGTCCAGGCATGGGCCGAAGCCGGCTCGCTGTTCGACGAACGCGAACGCGCGGCGCTCGCCTGGGCCGAAACGGTCACGCGCGTCGCCGAGACCGACGTGCCCGACGCTGCGTACGAGGCCGCGCGGCAGGTATTCGACGAGCGGGAAATCGTCGATCTGACGATTGCGATCAGCCTGATGAATGCCTATAACCGAATGGCAATCAGCTTTCGCAACACGCCGCAGGCGGCGCTGTAATCGTTCGGCGCGGCCTGCACGCGACGCCCGCAGCGAGGCCCGCAACGATGCTCAGGATCGGCAACCTGTTCGATATCGAACGCACGCCCGGCGACGGCGAACGCTTCGACACGCTCGTCGCCGGATCGAACGTGACGATCGAGCGGATCGTCTCGGCCGGACACGCCAGCCCGCCCGGCTTCTGGTACGACGATCCGCGCGCCGAATGGGTCGTGCTGTTGTCGGGCGCGGCCGTGCTCGAGTTCGAACACGACGCCACGCGCCACGCGCTGCACGCCGGCGACCATCTGCTGATCGACGCGCATTGCCGGCACCGCGTCGCGTGGACCGATCCTTCGGTGCCGACCGTGTGGCTCGCCGTCTACCACGAACCCGAGCGCGTCGCTTCATCGGCATCGGCGCCGTCGCGCCCTTCTTGAACCGCGCGTCGAGGTCGATGCCGGCGCTTCGTCGCGAACCGGCATCGAGCGTCCGACAGCAGGATCGACTTCATCCGCATCGTAGTCGCCATGCGTCGCAACGCAGTAGCGCCAGGAACGGAGGCCCGCTGTTGCCGGTTCGGCGCCCGTCGCGCGTCGTACGGTTTACGATGTCGGCTTCGTTATTCGACGACGGAGCCCGATCGATGCAACCCCGAATCAGCGTGCTGACGCTAGGCGTCGACGATCTGGAAGCGGCGCTGCGGTTCTACCGCGACGGCCTCGGCCTGAAGACCGACGGCATCGTCGGCCGCGAATTCGAACATGGCGCGGTCGCGTTCTTCGATCTGCAGCCCGGGGTCAAGCTCGCATTGTTCGGCCGCGCCGACCTCGCGCACGACACCGGCCTGCCGCCTGCGACGCGCGACGGCATCGCATCGACGATCGGCCACAACGTCGCGAGCGCACGCGAAGTGGACGACGTGATGCAGCAGGCAGCGGCCGCCGGCGCACGCATCGTGAAACCCGCCGGCGAGACATTTTGGGGCGGCTATTCCGGCTACTTCCAGGATCCCGACGGCCACGTGTGGGAAGTCGTCTTCAATCCGGCCTTCGTCCCGGCAGGCTGAGCGGCAAAGCGGCCCGGCCGCAGCCGGGCGCGACCGTACCGCGACGTGCCCGCCGCGCTCGCCGTGAACGACACCGACATGGAAACGCATGCGGTGCTGTCGGGCCTCGGGGTCGGACAGCTCGGCAGCTTCAGTGCGGCGATGCATATCCGCAGCGGCCGGCTCGTTCCGTTGCTGACCGAACACGTGGTCGAGCACGGGATGATCTATCTGTACTACGGTCACCGCACCGAGCGGTCGCTGCGCATGAAGACGTTCATCGACTTCGTCGTCGACCGGCTCGCCGACAATCGCGACTTCTTCCTCGCCGCAGCTGAGCTGCGCGCGATGCAGCACGGTACGCCGCGGCGGCGCGCGGCCAAAGCGCGCCGGTGGCGGCCGGCGCGCCGGCCCGTCGCCACGCGCTTCGCTACGCGCACGTTCGCCCTGTCAGGCCGCGACCGGCTGCCGCTGCGCCTCCAGTTCGCGCACGAGCGGCAGCACGCGCTTGCCGAAGTATTCGACTTCCTCGATGAAATGCAGGAAGCCGGCGAGCACGAGATCGACGCCGATCGCCTTCAGCTCGACGATGCGTTGCGCGATCTGCTCGGGCGTACCGATCAGGTTCGTGCGGAAGCCGTCGTTGTACTGGACCAGATCCTCGAACGTCGATTTCGCCCAGTTGCCCTCGCCTTCCGGCGAAGCCTTGCCGGCCTGCTTCACCGCGTCGCCGAACGCGTGCACCGCTTCGACATGGGCGTGACGGACGATATCGTCGAGCACGGCGCGCGCCTCGTCCTCGGTGTCGCGCGCGATCACGAACGCATTGACGCCGATTCGCACGCGATGGCCGTTCGCGGCCGCCTTCGCGCGAATGTCGTCGATCTGGGTCTTCAGGTTTTCGGGCGTATTGCCGTTCGTGAAGTACCAGTCGGACACGCTTGCCGCGTTGTCGCGTGCGGCGCGCGAGCTGCCGCCCTGGAAGATTTCCGGATGCGGCTTCTGCAGCGGCTTCGGGCTCAGCGTGTAGTCGTTGAAACGATAGAAGTCGCCCTTGAACGTGAAGTTGTCCTGCGTCCAGATGCCCTTCAAGGCCTGAATGAATTCCTTCGAGCGTCGATAGCGCTCGTCATGCTCGAGCCACGGCTCGCCGATCGCGGTGAATTCGTCCTTGAACCAGCCGCTGACGACATTGATCGCGATGCGTCCGTTCGAAATATGGTCGATCGTCGCGAGCTGCTTCGCGACGACGGCCGGATGCCACGGCCCCGGCAGGATTGCCGCGAGCACTTTCAGTTTCGTCGTCGCGTGCAGCAGCGCCTGGCTGAACGATACCGACTCGTGCTGATACTCCGCGCCGTAGCCGGCCGTGAAGCGGATCTGACTCAGCGCGTAGTCGAAGCCGGCCGCTTCGGCGACGCGCGCGAGCTGCTGGTTGTATTCGAGGCTCCAGTCGGTACGCTGCTCGATCGTGCTGACCACGAGTCCGCCGCTGACGTTCGGCACCCAGTACGCAAATTTGACGCCATCGGCGTGCGATTCGGTAACGCTCATGAATTGTCCTCGTCGGGAAAAGCGGGATTACGCGGCGGCGCCTGCCGCCACCGGGAACTGACGTGCGCCGAGGTGCGGCGCGGCATGCCGGGCTGCGCGTGCGATGCGCGCGTGTAGCGCCGGATTCGCGATCGCGTAGCGGTCGAAATCGCTTTCGGATGCATACACACCGATCGGCAGCGTGCGCGCCTGGAAGAAGCCGAGCAGCGGGCGCAGCTGGTGGTCGATCACGAGCGCGTGCCGCTCGCTGCCGCCGGTCGCGGCAAGCAGCACGGGAACGTCGATCAATGCGTCGCGATCGACGAGATCGAACAGATGCTTGAGCAGGCCCGTGTACGACGCGCGATAGACGGGGCTCGCGACGATCAGCACGTCGGCCGTTTCGATCGCGCGCAGTTGCGCGTCGAGGTCCGGCGGCACCTGTGCGCGCGTCGCGGCGCCGGCAAGCCGGCTGCCGATTTCCGCGAGTTCGATGCGTCGTGTTTCGATGCGTGCCGCATTGCCGAGCGCCGCGAGGAGCGCGTCGATCAGCACGAGCGTGCGCGACGGTCGTTGCAGGCTGCCCGATACCGCGACGACATTCACCGGTTTGCTCATTGCTTGCGTCTCTCCTGTCGAAGCGGGCCAGGTGCCCGTCGCCGGACTGCGTTGCAAGCGGCGTGCCATTTCGGCGAGTCGCGCAGAGGTGCAGCGGCGAAGGGCGGGTGTCGGGATGGTGCGCGACTTCTGGCGGGCGCCGCGGCGTTATTCCACGCGCGACGATATGCGTGTGAGCAAGACGCTCATAACGCTATCGGCGGGCGAGATGAACGAGCGTGAACAATGATGCTGATTCGGTGCTGCTGGAGCAGCAGTGTCCGGAGCGTGGCGGGCGCGTGCTCGGTCGGCATTTGTGTTCGTTCGCGGCGAGCCATTGTTATCGATCCACGATTGCCGTTCGTCGTGGCGCGTCGCAATAGCCGCTCGCAGAGTGCAGCGGCGCTTCCTTTCCGCGCGCCGTCAGGCCGGTCGCTGGTCTCGTCGCGAACGCTCGAGCGCGCGGTTCAGACATCCGCCTCGAGACACGAAGCATTGGCGCCAGCGCGCTCCTTTGTCTCGGGACAATGACCGGGTTCGGGCGCGGTCACCCGCCACGCGGATGATCACATCGATCACACAAATGATCGATTTGCGCAAAATGCGCGGCCGAAGTACACTCCGGATTGATCGTTTCAATCATATAAGTGACCGATTCAATCAAAGTCCGATCAGAGAATGGAGACTGGCATGGCTCAAATACACATCAAGCGCGGCATCGAGCGCGTACCCGGCGGCATGATGATCGTGCCGCTGCTCGTGGGCGCACTCGTCGCCACGTTTTTGCCTGACATGCCGAAGTTTTTCGGCTCTTTTACCAATGCGCTGTTCACCGGTGCGCTGCCGATCCTCGCCGTGTTTTACGTCTGCATGGGCGCGAGCATCGATGTCAAGGCAACGCCCTACCTGCTCAAGAAGGGTGGCGCGCTGTTCGTCACGAAGGTCGGTGCCGCGATCGTCGTGGGCGTCGTCATGGGGCATTTCCTCGGCGAACAGCCGATCTCGTCGGGATTGTTCGCCGGCCTGTCGACGCTCGCCGTCGTCGCGGCGATGAACGACACGAACGGCGGGCTGTACATGGCGCTCATGGGCCAGTACGGCCGCTCCGAAGACGTCGGCGCGTACACGATCATGTCGCTCGAATCCGGGCCGTTCCTGACCATGGTCACGCTCGGCGTGGCCGGACTGTCGGCGTTCCCGTGGCCGACGCTGGTCGGCAGCATTCTGCCGCTCGCATTCGGCATGCTGCTCGGCAATCTGGATCGCGAGATGCGTGCGTTTCTCGGTAAAGCGGTACCCGTGATGATTCCGTTCTTCGCGCTGGCACTCGGCGCGAGTCTCGATCTGCACAAGGTCTGGCAGGCCGGCGTGCTCGGCGTCGGTCTGGGGATTGCTGTCGTGATCGTGACGGGCATTCCCCTTTACCTTGCGGACCGTCTGACGGGCGGCACCGGCGTCGCCGGTACCGCTGCGGCGAATACGGCAGGTAACGCGGCCGCCGTGCCGGCGTTGACCGCCGCGGCGAATCCGGTCTACGCGGAGGCCGCCAAGAGCGCGACGCTGCTGGTGGCCGCGTGCGTCGTCGTGACCGCGGTCCTTTCGCCGATCCTGACCGCGGCCGTCGCAAAACGCGTGCAGGTCGGCCGCGAAGCAACGGAAACGGCGCAATGAGCATGCTGATCATCGCGGACGATCTGTCGGGCGCCGCCGATTGCGCGATCGGCTTTGCGAACGCCGGCTATCGGACGGTCGTCACGCTCGACGTGCCGGCGCAAGGCCTCGACGCGACCGCCGCCGACGTGATCGCAGCCGATACCGACACCCGCCGTCTCACGCCGGCCGAGGCCGCGCAGCGCACGTCGGCCGCTTGGCAGGCATTGCGCGAACCGGGCCGGCGTCTCTACAAGAAGATCGACTCGACGCTGCGCGGCAATTGGGCCGCCGAAGTCGCCGCGTTGCAGCCGCTCGCGGGTCTTGCGATCGTCGCGCCGGCGTTTCCGGCGACGGGCCGCACCGTACTCGGCGGCCGTGTGTTCGTGCGCGGCGAGCCGCTCGAAACCACCGATACCTGGCAGCTCGAAAATGCGGGCCGCACCGCAGACCTGCACGCGATGCTCGCGCAAGCCGGTGTTTCGACCGCCCAACTCGACGTGGACGCATTGCGCGAAAGCAGCCAGACGCTCATCGCGCGAATCGCCGCCGTGGCGGCGAGCGGCACCGAGGCGCTGGTGGTCGACGCCGAGACGAAGGACGACCTGATCGCACTTGCACGGGCGACGGCACAGATGGACGACGCGCTGTTCTGGGTCGGCTCGGGCGGGCTCGCGCGGGAAATCGCGAGCGTGGAAAGTCTGTTCGCCCCGCGCGCGGCGCGAACAGACGCCGTCGCTTCGCAACGGCAGCCACGACACGCACCCGTGCTGGTGCTGGTGGGCAGCCTGTCGGCGGTATCGGAGCGGCAGTGCGCGATGCTGCGAGAACGCGCCGGCATGATGGAACTGACGGTACCGCCCGCCGTGCTGCGCGGCGGCGAGCGCCACGCGGACGTACCGCAATGGCAGGCGCGCATCGGCGACGCGCTGCGAACGGGTGCGGACCTGCTGCTGCGCATCGGCAGCGACGACGCGTTCGATCCGGCGGAAGGCGCGGTGCTGTCGGCCGCGCTTGCCGCGCTCGTCAAGCCGCATTTCGCGACGCTCGGCGGCTTGATCGCGACGGGCGGCGAAACCGCCCGCGCGATGCTGAGCGCCGTTGGCGTCGGCAGCGTCGAACTGATTGAGGAGATAGAGGCGGGCGTGGCCGTCGGCAAGCCGATCGGTGCCGCCACTTGCCAGCCTCACCTGCGTATCGTCACGAAGGCGGGGGCGTTCGGCACCGATCACGCATTGTTCGCCGCGTGGCGCTATCTCCGCGAAACGCCGGCAGCGAGCGTCAGCGCAGGCGCCCGCTCACACGGTTCGGCCTGATCGTTCCTACGCGATCGGGCATGCAGTAGAGCAGAATTCAAGGACATCAAGGCAAAACATCATGAGCAACTACCTTCCCGCGATCGGCATTACGATGGGCGACGCAGCAGGCGTCGGCCCGGAAATCATCGTCAAGAGCCTCGCACACGACGTCGTTTATCGGCAATGCCGTCCGCTCGTGATCGGCGATGCGCGCCGGCTCGAACGAGCAAACGAGATCGTCGGCGGCACGGCGAAGATCCGTCGCATCCAGGAAGCGGCCGACGCGCGCTACGAGCCGGGCACGATCGACTGCATCGATCTCGGCCTGATTCCGGCCGACCTGCCCTTCGGCCGCTTGTCGGCCGTCGCGGGCGATGCGGCCTATCAATTCATCGCGCGCGCGGTGAAGCTGGCGGAAGCCGGGCAGATCGACGCCATCTGCACGGCGCCGCTCAACAAGGAAGCACTGCACGCCGGCGGCCACAAGTATCCCGGCCATACCGAAATGCTCGCGCATCTGACGGGCGTCGACGAAGTATCGATGATGCTGGTCGCGCCGCAACTGCGCGTGATTCATGTGACCACGCATATCGGGATCATCGACGCGATCCGCAAAATCGAGCCGGGCCTCGTACAGCGCACGATCGAGCGCGGCCACGCGACCCTCGTGAAGGCCGGCATCGCAAAGCCGCGCATCGGCGTATGCGGGATCAATCCGCATGCCGGCGAGAACGGTCTGTTCGGATACGGCGAGGAAGAAGAGAAGATCGTGCCGGCGGTCGCGGTGTTGCAGGAACGCGGCCTCGACGTGACCGGCCCGCTGCCTGCCGACACGCTGTTTTTCCGTGCGGGCCGCGGCGACTTCGATCTCGTGGTCGCGATGTATCACGACCAGGGTCACGGCCCGGTGAAGGTGCTCGGGCTCGAAGCGGGCGTCAACGTGACGGTGGGACTGGAGGTCATCCGCACATCGGTCGATCACGGCACCGCGTTCGACATTGCGGGCACGGGCGTCGCCGACGAGCGCAGCCTGCTCGAAGCGCTGCGCCAGGGCGCCGAACTCGCGACGCGGCGCGGCTGAGCGCACAACCAGCGTGACGGAATGCGCGCGGGCCGTGGTGTAACATCGGCAACCTCCCATCCTGCAGATGTCAGCCATGAAAGCGTCCGAGCGCCATCGCGCGATTCTCGATCTCGTCCTGACGGGCGACGCCAGCGTCGAACAACTCAGCGCCGCGCTCGGCGTATCCGAAGCAACCGTCCGGCGCGACCTGACGACGCTCGCCAACCAGCGCCGTCTCGTGCGCACCTATGGCGGTGCGACGGCGCTGATCGGCGCGCACGAACCGGAGGCGTCGCTCGAGGAGCGCAAGGCGACGCAGCGCGAGCAGAAGGAAGCGATTGCCCGCGCGGCGGCCGCTCACGTGCACGACGGCGATACGCTGCTGCTCGACGGCGGCACGACCTGCGCCGCGCTGGCGCGGCATCTCGTCTCGCGCGTCGATCTTCATGTGGTGACCAACAATCTGCTTGCCGTCATGACGCTGGCGAACGCGCCCGGCGTCCATCTCACGTTGATCGGCGGCGATCTGCGCAAATCGAGCATGAGCACGCTCGGGCCGCTCGCCGAGCTGTCGCTGAGCCGCTTGAGCGTCGACAAGGCGTTTCTCGGCGCGGACGGCGTGGTCGCGGAGTTCGGGCTGTGCGAAGCGAGCGCGCAACAAGCGTATCTGAAGGACTGCATCATCCGGCGCGCGGCTCAGACGTTTGTGCTTGCCGACGCCGACAAGCTCGGTCGCTCGCGGCAGCAACACTGGACGCCGCTCGAACGAGACTGGCGGTTGATCACGTCCAGCATGGCCGACGAGGCGCTTCTTGCGCCGTTCAGGGCGCTCGGACGCGTCGTGGTCGAGACGGCCGATATGGACACGCCGTCGCGCTCGACGATCTCGTAATACTGCGCGAAGCGCGCCGTACAACGAAGCGGAAAGGCGCAGGACCTTCGACGACGAGGTAGCGAACCGTCGGCCGAAAACATCCGACGTCACGTTCCATCCTTACCTCCCTGTAAAACGTCGCGGCCTTGCTGCGATGCCGACCTGACGAACGCGTGCAGATCGCGGTTGAAACGCTCGGGCTCCTCGATGAACGGCGCATGGCCGGCGTCCGCGTACACCTCACTTACGATGTGCGGATTCAGCGCGGCCGCGCGGGCGAGCGTCGCACGCGTGTCGACCAGTACGTCGCGACCTCCGTAGATGAAGAGCAGCGGTACGCGCGCCTTGGCGAGCCCCTGCGCGGCGAACACCGTCATGGTCGGCACTTCTCGCTGCATGTCCCACGATGCCATGGCGGCGTTCGCGAGCAGCCGCGCGAACGTGTCGGCGTCGGGCCGATGATTGAAACAAAGGCCGACGAAGGTGCGCTCGCCGTCCAGATGCGTCTTCAGATCGGCCGAATTCATGTCGCGATAAACGTCGGGGTGAGCGACGATCTGACCGGGCGCGAGCTCGACCACGCCGTCGACATACACGGCCCCCGCGATCCCGCTATCGCCGTATTTCGCGAGATAGTTCGAGATCACCACGCCGCCGAGCGACCAGCCGACCACGACGGGCTTGCGCGCATGCGAGCCGCGGATTACCGCTGCGAGGTCGTCGGCCCAGCGGTTCCCGTCGTGATAGGGCTCCGGGCCGGGCGGCTTGCCGGACAGACCGTGGCCGCGCAGATCATAGGTAATGATCCGGTATTGGCTCAATTCGCGACTTCGCACCTGCGCATCCCAGTTCAGGCGGCTGCCAAGCAGTCCATGCACCAGAATGATCGGCGGGCCGCCCGGATTACCGCTTTCCTGAACGTCGATCCTTACCCCGTCCGCCGATGTCACCGTATAGCTGTTCGGTGCCGCAAACACGTCGGGGGCGGACGCAAGCAGCGTAACCGCCGAGAGCGCGGAAATCAAAAGGTGAGAGAACGTCCGTAAGCTCATTGTCTTGCCTGGGAGAGTGTCGGTACGCTTACTCTCAACCCTTACACTGATGTGAGAGTCAAGCGAATCGTGCTACGCTGCTTTGCATGAAAAACACGCCTTCCCGGCAGCTGCTGGCGATCGGACAACTTTCGCAACTCACTGGCGCCAGCGTGCGGTCGATCCGCCACTACGACGAACATGGTCTGCTCGCTTCGGTACGTGCGAGCAATGGCTATCGCATGTTTCCCGAGAAGGCCGTCACGCAGGTCAAGCAAATTCAGCGCATGATCGCGACCGGATTCACCATCGACGATATTCGCGGTTTCCCCGACTGCATGCTTTTGATCGAGGGTGCCCGTTCTTGCGATCAGATTACGGACGTTCAGCGGGCAAGGCTCGAAGCGATCGAGCGTCAGATCGCCGACCTCGAAAAGCGTCGGGCGCGTCTTCTCAAGACCTTGCATGAAGGGGTGATTCCGCCGGTCGATTGAGGCGGCGTGGCACCTGGAGATCGCCCTCGAACGGGAACGGTGGACGTGCTTTTTTCTTCCGAATATCCACTCTCGAGCTGCCGTCCTTATTCTCATCGATCGCAGCCGTATCTCTCGGACCCAGCGCATTGGCGGACAACGCGCAGATTCTCGTGCCGTGCGCCGGGTGGCACGGTAACCGCGATGAAAGCTGCGGGAATCGCCCCATCACTGCAGAAACAAATCCGCCACCACCGACCGCAACCAGCGATTACCCGCCTCGTGGTGGTATTTCGCATGCCAATGCTGACGCACCGCAAACTTGTCGACCGGAAACGGGCAGGGATGAACCGCGATCCCGTTCACGCGCGCCAGCGTCTCCCCGATGTTTCTCGGCAGCGTCGCAATCAGATCGGTCGACTGGATGATCGACCCAAGCCCGAGCATACCCGGCAGCTCGAGCACGACGTCGCGGTCGATGTTCTCGCGCAGCAGCGCCTGCTCCAGCAATTGCGCACCCGTGCCGGCCGCGATGATCACGTGTCCTTCGCGGCGGTATTGCTTGAGCGTCAGCTTCGCGCGCACGCGCGGATGATCGGGATTGGCGAGACAAACCCAATCCTGCATGTAGAGCTGCTGCTGGTACATGCCGCTGCCGAGCCACGGCACATACCCGATCGCGAGATCCGCCTCGCCCGATTCCAGCGCGCGCTCCGTGTTCCCGTCGATTCTCGCCGCTTCGAGTCGAATGCCCGGCGCCTGCGCGCGCACATGCGCGAGCATTTTCGGCAGCAGCGTGATGTGACTCGCATCCGTCATGCAGATCCGGAAGCGCCGCTTGGCCGTGGCAGGATCGAACGAGATTTCCCATGCCGAAAACCGCCGCAGCGACTCCAGGATTTCCCGGCATGGGCCGATCAACGCGTCTGCCTGAGGCGTCGGCGTCATCCCGGCGGGCGTGCGCACGAACAACGGATCCTGCAGATGTTCGCGCAGCCGCCCCAGCCAGATGCTGATCGTCGGCTGGCTCTGCCCGAGCTGCTCCGCCGCCCGCGTCACGCTGCGCACGTCATACAGCAAGTCGAAAAGCTGAAGCAGCTTGAGATCCGGCAACTCGGCAGTGCCCATGGGTTCATTGTGTTTCGCAATGTCGCCATTGTAGTCATTTCGTTGCGCCTATGCGGCACGTCCGACGAATAGACGCCCGCGGACAGGACTTGACGCCCTGCTTTCCGGATCGCAAGAACATCACACTAATGGCGGTTGCGCTCACTCCGGCGCAGCCTGCTCGTCATGTCGCACGAGCGGAACGGTGAGCCGATCGATCAGCGCACGCGTCTGCGGTCGAACGCCGCGCCACCATGCGAACGCTTCGGCTGCCTGCTCGACGAGCATCCCGACACCATCCGCGATGCCCTGCACACCGGCGCTGCGCGCGAGCTGCAGGAACGGCGTCAAGCCCTTGCCGTAGGCGAGTTCGTAGGCGCTGCCGCTCGCGCTGAATACGCTGGGCGGAACCGGCGGCAGTTGTCCGGTGAGGCTTGCCGAAGTCGCGTTCACGACGAGGTCGAAGCGTCCCATCGATTCGAGGTCCGCATAGCTGCACGCGCGCAGCGCGCTACCCGCGCCTGCCTGCTCGACCAGTGCCTGCGCCTTGTCCGGATGTCGGTTGACGATGACGAGTTCGGCGGGGCGCGCGCCGATAAACGGCAGCAACGCGCCGCGCACGGCGCCGCCTGCGCCGAGAATGAGTACGCGCTTGCCGGCCATCGGCCGATGCAGATTGACTTCGATGTCGCGCACGAGGCCGACGCCATCGAAGTTCTCGGCGACGACGCGACCGTTCTCGAACTTCATCGCGTTCACGGCGCCCGCGAGCGTCGCGCGTTCGCTGCGTTCGTCGGCCATCGCAAACGCTTTCAGCTTGAAGGGCGCGGTGACGTTCATGCCCTTGCCACCGGCCGCGATGAAGGCTGTGACCGTGTCGACGAACGCGCCGTCCGGTTCCAGCGGCGCCTCCATCGCGACATACGCGATGTCCTGCCCGGTCTCCTCGGCGAACAGACGGTGGATCAGCGGAGACTTCGTGTGCCCGATCGGATTGCCGATTACCGCATACTGGTCGCTCATCACGCGCTCCTTTTCGAGAACAGCACGCCGTCGGTTTGCATCGCGTCGATTTCCGCTGCACTGAAGCCGAGCGATTGCGCGACCTCCACGTTGTGCTGACCGAGGTCCGGGCCGACTTCGCGAATCGACGTATCGCAATCGGAAAAACGGAACGGCAGGTTCGGCAGACGCAGCGTGCCGAAGCGCGGATGCGCCTGTTCGATCACCATGCCGCGCGCGACGATTTGCGGATCGTTGACGACCTCGTCGATGCGCTGCACCTTCGCGCAAGGAACGTCGACCTCGTCCAGCAGCGCCAGAACGTCGGCCACCGAGCGGCCGGCCACCCACGGCTTCACCACGGCAAGAATGGCTTCGCGATGGGCGTTGCGGCCGTTCAGGTCGTGAAAGCGCGTGTCGGTTCCAAAACCGGCGGGGCCGCCATGCTGCTCGACGGCCGCCGCGAACCGCTTCCACGCATCGTCGACTTGCGCGGCGATGACGAGGTCGCCGTCGGCGGCGCGGAAGACGCCGTACAGCGTGGACGTCGGCATGTCGTGGCCGGTCTGCTCGGGAACGACGCCCTGCATCGTGTAGCACTGGACGGCATATTCGTGCATCGACACCAGCGTGTCGTACAGCGCCATGTCGATATGCTGCCCGCGCCCGCTCGCTACGCGGCCGAGCAGCGCGGCGTTGATCGCGGCGACCGCGTGAATGCCCGTGTACATGTCGCCGAGCGAAATGCGCATGAGCGGCGGCGGCTCGCCCGGATTGCCGATCATCTGCATGATGCCGCTCTTCGCTTCGGCGATCAGGCCGAAGCCCGCGCGATGCGCGTCGGGCCCCGTGTGGCCGTATGCCGAGATCGAGCAGTAGACGAGCCGCGGATTGCGCGCCGACAACGCCGCGTAGCCGAGACCGAGCTTGTCCAGCGCACCGGGACGATAGTTCTCGATAAACACGTCGGCCGAGTCGCACAGGCGTTGCATGAACGTCTTGCCGCGCGGGTCCTTCATGTCGACGCTGACACCGCGCTTGCCCATGTTGAGCTGCAGAAAATAGGCGCTTTGCTGGTCGTCCAGAATCGTCGCGTGCCGGCGCCCGGCGTCGCCGCCGCCGGGGCGCTCGACCTTGATGACTTCTGCGCCGAGCGCGGCGAGGCAGCGGCCGACATACGGGCCGGCAAGAAAGTGGCTGTAATCGACGACGCGAATGCCTTCGAGGGGACGGGCCTGCATCAGTACGCTCCCGGACGACGCGGAATCATCAGACGATGCTCGCCGCGCTGGACGACCTGGCCGTCCTGGTTGATCAGTTCCGACGGCAAAACGACGATGCCCCAGTCGGGCCTGCTCTTGCTGGCGCGCATCGCGCCGACGCGGAACTTGACGTGCAGTACGTCGTTCACCTTGATCGGCAGCAAGAAATCCCAGGTCCAGCCGAGCGACATGCCGGGTACGAAGCGATAGTCGCTTTGCGTCTTGAGGCCGTCGGCGACGGACAAGCCGAACAAGCCATGCGCGACGATGCAGCCGAAGTGGCTCGCGTTCGCGTAGTCCTCATCGACGTGCACGGGCGTGTGATCGCCCGTGAGATCGGCATAGGCGAGAATGCGTTGTTGCGTGACCGTGTAAGTCGGGCTGATGCATTCGTCGCCTTCCTGCGCATCGTCCCAGTATTTTTCGATGATGCGGCTCATGCTCACGCCTCCGCCCGCGGATCGATCGCCAGCGCCTGTGCGACGCACGTGGCCGGTTTCGCCTGAATGAGTTCGATCGCGAGTCCGTCGGGCAGGCGCAGCCAGTTGCGTCCCTGCGGCATTTCGGTCACGCCGAATGCCTGCGCCGCAGCGATGGCCGCGTCGAGGTCTTCGCACATCACGCCGAGGTGCGCAAGCCGGCCCTCCGGTCCGTCGTAATGCGGCTCGCTGATGAATTGCAGACCGCCGAGCGTCCAGTATTGACGCGGCGCTTCCCGGCTGCCGTCGACTTCGCGCATGGTCATGCCGAGCACTTCCTCGAAGAAGCGGATATGCCAATGGATGTCCTTCACCCGGATGGCGACGTGCTCGAGATAGGCTTTCGCGGCGCTCATGCCGAGACCTCCTCTTTCCGGCGATCGATCATGGCGCGTTCAATCCCCTTGATGCAGGCGATGAGCGTCGCATTGACGGGCGTCGGCACGCCGAGCCGTTCGCCCCAGCGCACCACGGCGCCGTTGATGAAGTCGATTTCGGTGATCGACGCTTTCTCGAGGCTTTGCAGCATCGACGTCTTGAACGCGGCCGGAAGGCCTTCCGCGGCCATGTTCCACGCATCTTCCGCTGCGGCGATGGACAGCCTGACACCGGCGGCTTTGGCCGCGGCCATCGCTTCTTCGATCGCCGCAAGCGCCGTCGCCTTGAGGACGGGCTCGTCGTAAAGCTGACCGTAGGTCAGGCGCGTGATGCCGGTGATCGCGCCGGTCGCGACATTGATCAGCAGCTTGTCCCACATCGTGCCGAGGATGTTGTCGCTGACGCGCGTGGTCAAACCCGCGCCGTTGAACGCGTCCGCGACCGCTTGCACACGGGCCGTGATCCGGCCGTCGAGTTCGCCGACGATCGTGAGCTTGCCCGCGACGCCGCTCTGAATCTGGCCCGGCGCGCGCAATACGCCGCCCACGTAGGTTTTGCCCGCGAGCACGCGCTCTCGTCCGACGATTTCGGCGAGCACGTCTTCATGACCGAGGCCGTTTTGCAGCGACAGAACGACGGTCTCCGGCCCGACGAGCGCGAGCGCGCCGCGCATCGCCGCATCGGTATGGAACGACTTGACCAGCACCATCACGAGATCGACCGTGCCGACTTCGGCGGGATCCATCGTCGCGCGAACCTTGACGCGCCGCGTGCCGCGCTCGTCGTCGATCTGCAGCCCGTCGCGCGACATGGCCGCGACATGCGCGGCAAACCGGTCGACGAGCCATGTCTCGTGACCGGCTTCGGTCAGCGTGGCACCGATGGCGCAGCCCAGCGCGCCGGCGCCCAAAAATGCGATCTTCATCAACGTCTCCTTGAATGGAGACCACGATACGGCGCGCGACACATGTCGGCAATGCAATGAATTCAATGGCGCCATTGCGGATCGCAATATTGAGTCGACACGGACATAGCACTGCCGTAGCGCGCACGCCGTTTTGCGAGCCGCTCGCGCTCCCCGCCACGCCGCCCAAAAAGCGACAAGCCCGGCGCGAAGCCGGGCTTGTCGCGTGTTCGAACCTGACGTCCCAATGTCTATCGCGCCGACGAAGCGGCCGACTCGCCACTGTCCGCGCGCCGCCGGTACAGCGCGAGCGTCGCGCCGAGCCCGCAGAGCGCGGCGAAACTCAGCCAGTAGCCCGGCGCTGCCTTGTCATGCAGCGCCTGAATCAGATACGTCGACACGGCCGGCGTAAACCCGCCGAACAAGGCGGTCGCCAGACTGAACGCCAGCGAGAACCCGGCGACGCGTACTTCGACCGGCATCACTTCCGTCAACGCGGCGACCATCGCGCCGTTATACATGCCGAAAAAGAACGAGAACCACAGCAGCACGATCAGCATGCGCGCGAAGCTCGGCGCATCGGCGAGCCAGAACAGCGCCGGATAGGCCGTGAAGATCGCGAGCACGGAAATCGCGACGAGCAGCGGCTTGCGGCCGATGCGGTCCGAGATCGCGCCGCCGATCGGCAGCCAGACGAAATTCGACGCGGCCACGAGCAGCGTCACCATCAGGCTGTCCGACGTGGACAGCTTCAGCACCGATCTGCCGAAGGTCGGCGTATAGACGGTGATGAGATAAAACGTCGTGGTCGTCATCGCCGTCAGCAGCATGCCGCCGACCACGGTCCGCCAGTTGCCGAGCAGCATCGCGAAGATCTCGCGTGCCTGCGGATGGTGCCGCCGCGCTTGGAACGCCGCGGTCTCCTGCAGCGAGCGCCGCAGCAAGAACAGAAACGGCACGATCGCACAGCCGATGAAAAACGGCACGCGCCAGCCCCATGCGCCGATCTGCTGCGCCGACAGCCACTGGTTCAGCCCGTAACCGATGGCCGCCGCCATCACGATCGCGACCTGCTGGCTCGCCGATTGCCAGCTCGTGTAAAAACCCTTGTTGCCGGGCGTGGCCATTTCCGCGAGATAAACCGACACGCCGCCGAGCTCGGCCCCCGCGGAGAATCCTTGCAGCAGCCGCCCGAGCAGCACCAGCGCCGGCGCGAGCAGGCCGATGCTCGCGTAGCCCGGCACGCACGCGATCAGGATGGTGCCGCTCGCCATGATCGAGAGCGTGACGATCAGGCCGGTGCGCCGCCCGACCTTGTCGATATACGCGCCGAGAAAGATCGCGCCGAGCGGACGCATCAGGAACCCGGCGCCGAATACCGCGAACGTGAGCATCAGCGACGCGAACTCGCTGTCCGACGGAAAAAAGATCTTCGAGATCGATGTCGCATAAAAGCCGAACAGAAAGAAATCGAACTGTTCGATGAAATTGCCGCTGGTCACGCGCAGCACGGCGGCGGCCCGCGTCATCGGCGAAACGCCGGACGTCGCGGCAATGGGTTCGGTACGGCTCATGGTGTCTCCTGCCTATTGTGTTTTGTGGCGATGGGCGCCGGCGGCGCCCGTGACGCTAGTCGGCGCCGACGCTCGACGCGTTGCGCTGCCGCTTCTCGATCGACGATTTGAGCAAGGCGGCCGAGCGGAAAATGCCGTGCGCGAACTTGCCGTAAGGCAGCGTTGCGAACAGCGCGATCACGATGCCGAGATGGACGGCGAGCAGCGAAGGCATCGCGGCAGTCGTACGACCGGCGAGCAATGCGAGACCGGATGCACTGGTCAGCAACAGCAGCGCGATGAAGCCGCGGTCCATCGGACGCTGACGCGGATCGCCGCGCTCCGGCGCGCGTGTCAGGTTCAGCCAAAGCAGCCCTGCCGGCCCCGCGATCAGTCCGATGCCGCCCGCCGTTCCGAGCAGCACCGGCACGCTGAAAAACGGATACGGCGCTTCCAGACCGAACGCGTAGTGATAGAGCGTGGCGACCGCCGTTGCCGCGAAGCACAACATGAAGCCGTAGAACGTCAGGTGATGGAAACGGCGCCGGGCCAGCGTGAACGCATCGTCCCGTTCGTTGCAGCCGTCGCCGTGGCCGCCGTCGAGGTACCTGAGCGTCAGCGCGTTCTTCGCCGCTTCGGCCACCGCCGGCGCGCTCGCGCGTGTCGTTCCCGCCGACACGTCGCGCCAGAAGCGCGTGACGCCCACGCCGAGCGCGACCATGGCGAACACAAATACGCTGCCGAACATCGCGGCGAGCAGCGTGTGCGGAAAGACCGCGTAGAAGTTCGCAGGCGCGACGTCGCGCGACAGGCCGCCGTGCAATGCGGTGCCGAGCAGCAGAAACAGCGCGAGCCCGGCCGCGAGTGCAACCGACAGCGTCAGACCGTTGCGCTTGTACAGCGCGCCGAACGCCGCAGGAAACGCGTACTCGGTGTAGGTGTCGAGCCGGACTTCGGCCATCGCTTTCGGCACGTTCACGGCGAATTCATGCGGTGGCGCGTATTGGCACGCGTGATAGCACGCACCGCAGTTGTGGCACAGATTCGCGAGATAGTTGACGTCCGCCTTGCCGAATTCGAGCCGGCGCGTCATCGCGGGGAACACGGCGCAAAAACCTTCGCAATAACGGCATGCGTTGCAGATCTGCATCTGGCGCGCCACTTCGGTTTCGCTCGCGCTCATCGGCACGATCGGGATCACGCGTGCCGCGCCGCCGTGCGAAGTTTTTGGGGTATCGACCGGCGACGCCGTGTGCGTGCGTTCGGTCGCGAGTGCGTCAGGCTGCTGCACGGCTTGCCTCCGTTGTTTTGAGTGCCGCACGTGCAGCCTGCGTCCCGGCGATGCGCCCGAAGGCCGTGCCGATCGACATGCCGACGCCGGCCGTATAGCCCTTGCCGAGCACGTTGCCGGCCATCATTTCGCCGGCGACGAACAGGTTTTCGCTGGCTTCGCCGCCGAAGTGGACCTGCGCGCGCTCGTTCGTCTTCAGGCCGAGATAGGTGAACGTAATGCCCGGCCGCAACGCATAACCGTAGAACGGCGGCGTATCGATGCGGCGCGCCCAGTGCGTCTTCGGCGGCGTGAGGCCTTCGGTGTGGCAGTCGTCGAGCGCCGTGTGATCGAAGGTGCCGACGCGGCACGCGTCGTTGTAGCGCGTCAGCGTGTCGACGAAGCGCCGTTCGGGCAGGCCCAGCTTGCGTGCGAGTTCCGGCAGCGTGTCCGCCTTTTCGCCGGGAAACACCGGCGGCATGAAACGGCCGATCGCTTTCGAATCGATGATCGAATAGCCGATCTGCTCGGGCTGCTGCGCAACGAGCCGCCCCCAGATCGCATAGCGCTTCGGCCAGAAATCCTCGCCCTCGTCGTAGAAGCGCTCGGCGTCGCGATTCACGACGACGCCGAGCGACACGCAGTCGATGCGCGTACAGATGCCGCCGTCATACAGCGGTGCGCGCGCATCGATGGCGACGCAGTGCGACTGCGACGGATCGCCGATCATGTCCGCGCCGGCGTCGCGCATATGCTTGAGGAGCACGCCCTGGTTGAATCGCGTGCCGCGAATCAGGAAGTTGTCGGCCGGCCATTCGCCGCGCGCGTTCTGCCCCCACGCGTCGCGCAGCCATTCGCGGTTCGATTCGAAGCCGCCCGCGGCGAGGACGCAGGCATGCGCCTCGAAACGCCGGCTGCCGCTGCGCGCCGCGACGAAACGGCTGCCGTCGAGCTCGATCGCATCGACCGGCGTGTCGTACCGGATGTCGACGCCGAGCGCTTCGGCGCTGCGGTAATACGCGTTGACGAGCGCCTTGCCGCCGCCCATGAAGAACGCGTTCGTGCGCGCGACGTGAAGCGCACCGGACAGCGGCGGCTGAAAGCGCACGCCGTGCTTCTGCATCCACGGCCGGCACGACGACGACGCGCGGATCGTCAGCCGCGCAAGATGTTCGTTCGTGATGCCGCCGGTCACCTTCAGCAGGTCCTGCCAGAATTCCTCTTCCGGATAGGCATCGACGAGCACGTCTTGCGGCGCATCGTGCATGCAGCGCAGATTGCGCGTGTGTTGCGAGTTGCCGCCGCGCCATTCGCGCGGCGCGGCTTCGAGAAGCAGGACCGACGCGCCCGCTTCGCGCGCCATCAACGCCGCACACAGGGCAGCATTCCCTCCTCCGATTACGAGCACATCGACCATCAGACTTGCCTCCTTTCGGACAAATCGTAGGGATCGCGTGCCCGCTGCGCTATCAGGCGGCCGTCAACGGGTCTTCACTTTTTGTGAAGAGTCGGTTTCGCGCAGCCGCGCACCGGGCCAGCGGCCTTCATGCACGAGTTGACGCGCGACATCGGCAAGGACCACGCGCGCGGCGAGCCCGGCCGGCGACAGTTCGTCATCGGAAATGCTCGCGATCAGGTTGGGCCGCCGCGCGTATTTCTCCGCGACGGGCACGCTCGTCAGCGTCGCGTTCTCGCGTCTGGCGAGTGCTGCGCCCGGCTGTATGGTCGCCCCGATGCCGGTGCGGACGATGTCCATCAGCAGCGCGAGGCCGTCGACTTCGGCGACGATGTTCGGCTCGTATTCGGCGCGCTTGAACGCCGACGAAAGCAGCGAACGCAGCCCGTGCGTACCGCTGGGCAGAATGAGCGGCAGCTTGCCGAGATCGGTCAGCCGGATCGATCCGCGTGTCGGCATTCCGTCGAGATCGGCCGCGCCGATCAGGAACAGCCGCTCGTCGAGCAGCGGCTGCACGCTCCAGCGTTGCGCGGATTCTTCGCGAAACAGCACGGCGAGATCGATCTGGCGCGCGCTCAGCATCGACGCGAGATGACCGGACAGACTTTCGACGAGATGAAGCCGCACATCGGGATAGCGTGCGCGCATTGCCTGCATGAACGCCACGCCGAGCACGCTCGCCGTGCTCGGCGCCATGCCGACGCTGACATGGCCGGACAGACGCGCCGAGCGCGCGGCGAGCGCCGCGTCGTCGATATGACGCAGCGCGAGTTGCGCCTGACGCCAGAACGCCAGCCCTGCGTCGGTCGGAATGACGCCGCCCGACGTGCGCTGTAGCAAACGCGTGGACAGTTCGCCTTCGAGTCGGCTGATCTGCTGACTCAGCGCCGAGGTCACCACGCCGAGTTCCAGCGCGGCCTTGCCCATGCTGCCGTGTTCGACGACGCTGAGAAAATAGCGTAGTTGTCTGAGTTCCATTCCGCGATCGGACAGAGGATGACGCGCGTATTCTGACAGAACGTCGACGACGGTCTTTCGCGTGGCGCGCGGCCGACTTTGCGGCGCGGCGTTGGCGCTGCAAGCGTCGCAGCGGCGAAAGCAACGCTTCGAACCGCATCGGCACGCCCGCGCCGCTGCGCAAGCTCGCGACTTTGCTTATCAGAAATCGATGTTTCCCGTGCGGCGCGAATCGATCGACACTTTGCTGCTCAGGCAGCACCGCGGCAGCAATGCGTGCTGGCGTGCGCCCTTCCGTTCAACGACGCGTTTCGATTCATGAGCCGTTTTCTCCCCGATCCATGGCCGGGCGGTGCGGACCTCGCCGCCGCCGACCGCGACGCCGATTCCGCTACCGCCGAGCGATCGTACGCAGGCGCGCCGGCGTCCGCTTCGTCGATCCGCGCGAACGCCGGCGTATTCGCCGATCCGCGCTCGCACGCGCTGCTCGAGCAGATCCGCGCGGTCGCACCGAGCGACGCGAACGTGCTGATCGTCGGCGAAACGGGCACCGGCAAGGAGCTGGTCGCGCGTCGCCTGCACCAGGCGAGCCGTCGTCGCGACGGCCCGTTCGTCGCGGTGAACTGCGGCGCGTTGTCGACGACGCTCGTCGAAAGCGAATTGTTCGGTCACGAGAAAGGCGCGTTTACCGGCGCGTTCGGCGCGAAGGCCGGCTGGTTCGAAACCGCCGACGGCGGCACGCTGTTTCTCGACGAGATCGGCGACCTGCCGCTGCCGATGCAGGTCAAGCTGCTGCGCGTGCTGCAGGAGCGCGAAGTCGTGCGCGTCGGTGCGCGGGCCGGCATTCCGATCGACGTGCGCGTCGTCGCTGCGACGAACGTCGATCTGCAGCAGGCGGTTGCGGCCGGCCATTTCCGCGGCGACCTCTTCTACCGGCTCGCCGTCGTGCAACTCGCGGTGCCGCCGCTGCGCGAGCGGCCGGCCGACATCCTGCCGCTCGCGCGCCATTTCGTCGACGACTACCGCCGCCGTCTCGGCTACGGGCCGCGCAGCATCGACGCGCGCGCCGCACGCGCGCTCGAATCGTATGACTGGCCCGGCAACGTCCGCGAGCTGGAAAACGTCATCCATCATGCGTTGCTCGTGAGCCGCCACGAGACGCTGCAGCACGCCGACCTGACGTTCGCCTCGGCCGGCACGGCCGCTGCGGCACCACATCGAGACGAGCCGTGTGCGGGCGCGCAGGCCGCACTCGAAGCCGCGCTGCGCGCGCTGTTCGACGAAGGTCACGGCCGACTGTACGAACGCATCGAAGACACCGTGATGCGCGTCGCGTTCGAGTTCAGTCACCGCAATCAGCTTCAGGCCGCGCGCTTGCTCGGCATCAGCCGCAACGTGCTGCGCGCGAGACTGATCCGCGCAAACGAGATCGCCGCGTTGAAGTAAGCGCGCTTCGGTGCCTGACGACCGGGCCCATCCGCTCGCGGCCGGCGCTCGGACCGCGAGCGCGCGCCGCCCGTGGAGCGGCGTGCCGACCTGATGTATCGTGGCACCGAAGCGCGCACCGGCGAGATCCATGGCACTGCCCCACCGCCGCCACGGCGCGCGCATTCCCGCAACCCGACAGCCCGAGGCGCCGGATCGGTTCGGCCCGCGGGCTTTCATCTGCCCGGAAACCGTCGCCATGAAAAAACTCGTGAACCGTCCGTCCGACGTCGTGCGTGAAATGCTCGAAGGCATCGCGCGACAGTCGCCGCATCTCGCGATGCTCGGCGACGAGCACGTGCTCGTCCGCCGCCCGCTGCCCGAACCGTCGCAGCGCACGGTCGCAGTGCTGTCGGGCGGCGGCAGCGGGCACGAGCCTGCGCACGGCGGCTATGTCGGCGACGGAATGCTGAGTGCGGCCGTGTGCGGCGAAGTGTTCACGTCGCCGTCCACCGACGCGGTACTCGCTGCGATCCGCGCGACAGCGGGCCCGAACGGCGCGCTGCTCGTCGTGAAGAACTACACCGGCGACCGGCTCAACTTCGGTCTGGCAGCCGAACTCGCGCGCGCGGAAGGCATTCCGGTCGAGACCGTGATCGTCGCGGACGACGTATCGCTGCGCGGCCGCGTCGAGCGCGCGCAGCGGCGCGGCATCGCGGGCACCGTGCTGATCCACAAGCTCGCGGGCGCGGCGGCCGCGCGCGGGCTGTCGCTGCCGCGCGTCGCGGCGATCGCGCGCGATGCGGCCGCCGATCTCGGCACGATGGGCGTCGCGCTCGACGGCTGCACGCTGCCGGGCGCCGACCAGTCCGGATTCAGCCTCGCCGACGACGAAATCGAGCTCGGTCTCGGCATTCACGGAGAAAAAGGCGTCGAACGCACGGCGCCGCTGCCGGCCGACGCGCTCGCCGACACGCTGCTGTCGGCGATCGTCGCCGACCTCGTGCTCGACCGCGGCGAACGCGTCGCGCTGCTCGTCAACGGTCTCGGCGCGACGCCCGATATGGAGCTTGCGATCGTGCTGCGCGCCGCCTACGAAAACCTGAGCCGTCGCGGCATCGCGGTCGAGCGCGCGTGGGCCGGCACGTTCCTGTCGGCGCTGAACATGCCCGGCTGTTCGATCTCGGTGCTGCGGCTCAACGACGAACGGGCGGCGCTGCTCGACGCACCGACGCAGGCGCGCGCGTGGCCCGGCGGCGGCGCCGTCAACGCGCAGATCCGCGTCGCCGCCGCGGCACCGCAGGAACCGTCGCCGCCGCC